>JAICKM010000109.1 GCA_025927935.1 Chloroflexia bacterium
GGCGCGCAGGGCGGCTGCCGCGAAGGAGCGAACGACGCCCGCCGCATAGGCGCTGCCGCCGCCGATATAGGCCAGTTTCAGAGGATTCATCGCGCGCCTTTCAATGGTTCATGTAGGGGCCGGTTTGAAACCGGCCCGGCCCAGGCCAGCCATTACCAGCCGCGGGCCAGCCACTCCTGCACCTGGGGCCGGCGCGGCGCGGCGGTCGCGCCGCCGTGCGCCGTGGTCGAGAGGCCGCCGCAGACCGTCGCCACGCGCAGGCACTCGCTGAAGGGCAGGCCATGCAGCAAGCCGTAGATAAACCCGGCGTCGAAGGCGTCGCCCGCGCCTGTCGTGTCGATGGCGTTCACGGGCAGCGCCGGGAGGGCATAGCGCTCGCCGTCGCACCCGGCCAGCGCCCCGGCGGCGCCCATCGTGATCACCGTGGGCACCCAGGCGGCCAGGCTTTCCAGCGCGTCGTCGGCGTCACCGGCGCGGGTGATCGCCAGCGCCTCGTCCAGGTTGGGCAGGAACACCGCGGGGCGGGCCGCCACCAGCCGGTCGGCCAGGTCGGGTGCGGCGATCAGGTCGGGCGCCCACTGGCAATCAATGGAAATGCCGGCCCCGCGCTCGTGGGCCAGTTCGACCAGGTCGGGGTGCTCGAAAAGCCCCGGCAGCGACGAAATGTGCAGATGGCGAAAGGTCGTCCGGCGCAGCACGGCGGCAGGATCGGGACAGGGACGCGGCGCCCGGTAGGTGACGAAGGAGCGGTCGCTGGGCAGCGAGAGCGAGACGCTCAGGGTCGGCAGCGGGCCGGGGCTGCGCTGCACCAGGGCGGTGGACAGGCCCTCCTGGGCGAAGCAGCGCAGAGCAAACTCGCTGAACGGGTCGTCGCCGAGCCAACAGCAGAGGCCCACGCGCAAGCCCAGGCGGGCCAGCGCGGCCCCGGTGATGAACACGCCGCCGGGCGTCATCTCGAAGGCGCGGGCGAAAAGCTCTTCGCCCAACCGCGGCAAAGTGTCGAGGCCGGTGAAGATCAGATCGCAGTAGACATCGCCCGCGATCACCACATCATATTCAGCGGTTGTCGAGTGGTCCACGTTGCGTACTACCTGTTAAACAAGCTCGGAATTGCTCGGATCTTCATCCGGCTCGATAGTCGGGATGGATCCCGGCTGGCCCATCATCAGCGCGTCGGTTTCCTGGGCCACGCGCCCGGTCCAGACGGGCTTGCGCTTTTCGAGAAACGCCGTGGTGCCCTCGATGCGGTCCGTCGTCGCCGTGGCGCGGCCAAACAATTGCGATTCGAGTTCCAGCCCGTCTTGCAGCGTGCCGTCGCTGCCCAGGTTCACCGCTTCCTTGATCAGCGCGAGGGCGATAGGCGCCTTAGCGGCGAGGAACGCCGCCAGGTTCAGCGCCTGGAGCATGAGCTGATCGGCGGGCGCGATATGATCGACCACGCCCAGGCGGTAGGCTTCGTCGGCGGAGAAGCGCTCGCCGGTCATCATCAGCTTTTTCGCGCGGTCGCGCCCGACGATGCGCGGCAGGCGCTGGGTGCCGCCGAAGCCGGGGATGATGCCCAGGTCGATCTCCGGCTGCGCGAACTGGGCCGTATCCGCGGCCACCCGCACGTCGGCGGCCAGGGCCAGCTCAAAGCCGCCGCCGAAGCAGTAGCCGTTAATGGCGGCGATCACCGGCTTGGGCATGGCCTCCAACCGGCCAAAGACGCGCTGCCCGAAGCGCGACATCTCCATGCCGCCGCTGGCGCCATATAGCCCCTGGATCTCGCTGATATCGGCGCCCGCGGCGAAGGCCCGCTCGCCCGCCCCGGTCAGCACCAGGGCACGCACAGCGGGGTCCAAGGCCAGCGCCTCTATCGCCGCTTCCATCTCGCGCAAGGTCGCCATCGAGATAGCGTTCAGTTTGCGGGGCCGGTTGATGGTCAGCAGGACCACCCCCGGCGATCCCTCCGGGTACTCGACCAGGATGTTTTCGTATGTCGTCGCCATTCGCCCTCCTGCGGCTGCCCGACTGGCTGCCCTACATTGGTGTTCGGCGCCATTATACCATAAGCGCCCGGCCCGGCGACCGGACCCAGGCGTTACCAGGCGACGCCCGCTAGAACAGGTCGTCCTCTTCGTCGTCGATAGTGGCAGGGTCGGGGAGATGGGCGACGAGGGGCGGCAGGCGCAACGCCCGGCGGATGCCCTCCAGGTAGCGGCGCCCGGCGACGGCGTCGTCCTCCGGCGGCGCCCAGGGGGCAAAGGTCTTGTCGCGGGCTGGGTCGTAGGGGCCTTCTTTGACCTCGTAAAACACCGTGTCCGGCTCCAGGGCCAGGGCCATATGCCAGGCGCCGGGCGGCACCTCGACGCCGTGGCACGGCCCGCCCGCGGCGATTTCCGGCGCCTCCAGGATCGCCCCGCGCTCATCGAAGCGGACGACAATGGCCCGCCCGCGCAGCACCAGGAATACCTCGACCTTGGGCGGCGTGACATGGCGATGGGGCCGGGCGTAGCTGTCCGGCTCCATGGCGTTGAGCATGCGCTGCACAGATTCGGGGAACTCATGGTAGCGCAACAGGGCGCGGCGGCGCGGGTTGATGCGCGCCTGCGTGGTCGCCAGGTCGAGCAGGTTGCGGTCGATGGGCCGCAGATCCTGCGCGGCGGGATCGGCGGGCGGGATATGGTCGCTCATCAGGACACCGGGTGGCCGATAATAATCAGCCGGTGGGTATAGGTGGTGTACGGCCAGCAGGTGATCAGCGTCACGCGCTCGTCGGGCGTGTTCTCGGCATAGCGCGCGTTGGCGATCTGCTGGTCCCGATTGGCGTTGGCCTGCGGCAGTTTGTACATCTCGGTGACGCGGTAGCGATGGACCGCGCCGTCGCTCATGGTGATGGTGAACTCGTCGCCGATGTGGAAGAACTCCAGGTAGCGGAACACCTCGCCGCGCCAGTTGTTGTGCCCGGCGAAGACGCTGTTGCCCGGCTGGCCCGGCTGCGCCGTGCCGTAGAGCCACCCGGCGGCATAGTCGGCCACCTGCCAGGCGCCATCCTGCACATAGGTCGGGATGATCCGCGTATCCAGCTTCACGGCCTGGCTGGTGATACGCACGGCCACCGGCGGCGGGCTGACCTGGCCCAGCCGGTCGGTGCCATAGCGCCAATCATAATAATGGCGGCCCACATTGCCCATCTCCACCTGCCAGCCCGCCGCGTTGCTGGGCGTGTAGGTGAGCACGCGCCGCTCGAACGCCTGCACCAGCACGTCGCGCTCGCTCGTGCCGACGCGCGCCCGCACCCAGTACGGCTCGCTGATCGGGTAGCCCATCGTATAGACCCAATCGATCAACGGCCCGCTGGTCAACGTGCGGTTGTCCAGGTAGGAACCGCGCGCCTGCAAATAGTTCCAGAAAATGTCGGGGATGTTGTGCCCGGCGACTTCGACATAGGTGCCCAGGCGGGTGCCCGGCTTCGCGCCGAGGGCCGCCGACTGGCCGATGCGTCCCGTGTTATCCAGCGTGGCCGCGGCGTGCGTGCCGACGCGATTGGGCGCACGGTTCGTATCGCCCGCCAGCGAGGACACCCGGCCAAAGAGCGCGTAGCTCGGCGCCGGGTTCTGTGGCGTCCAGTCGCCCACAATCGGCTGGGTCGAGGGCGCGTGGGCTTCGGTCTGTGTCAGGCCGACGGCCATCTGGCCGGAGATCAGTTCCTTGACCAGCAGGCCGCTGGTCACAAACCAGGGGCTGCTCCGGTCGCCCGCCGGGTTGTTTATTTCCATGCGGCCCTTGTCGTAGTACTCCACCAGCCGGGTGGCCGCGGCCACCCCGGCGAAAGGCTCCTGCAGCCGGGCGAAGGGCGCCTGGCCCCAATACCAACTGCGGGTGACGGTCTGGGCGCGCACCAGTTCATCGGTGCGCGCCCAGACGTGAGCGAAAGCAGGATCGGGCGCCGGGGCGACAGCAGGCGCCGGACCGGCGGCCAGCGCGACCACCGCCGGTTGCAGCGCGACCAGCAGCAACGCGGCGCCGAGCAGGGGAAAACGCAGCATCAGGAGCGTTCCTCTCTCCAAACCAGGGTTAGGTCACGGATACGGGCCGGTTTGCAACCGGTCCCTACCGCGCCCGATCTGAGGGTGCGGCGATTAGCCGGGTAGCACCGCCGAAAGGACCCAGCTGACCAGGCTGACGATGATCGAGCCGACCAGGGCGCCCAGGAAACCGTTGACATAGAAGCCCGGCACCAGCGCCGCGGCCAGCCAGAACATCAAGGCGTTGATGACCAGCAGAAACAGACCCAGCGTGAGCAGCACCAGCGGCAGCGACAGCATGGCGAGAATGGGCTTGACGAGGGTGTTGACCAGGCCCAGGACCGCCGCGAAAATGGCGAGGCCCACCCAATCGTTATAGTTGATCATGCTCGGCACGAGTTTCGCCGCGATGAACACGGCGATAATCGTGATCGCCCACCTGACGAGAATACCAATCATAGCACTCCCTTCGCAGCCGGCGGCCGGCCAGGCTGCTGTCTCCAACGCACCGTCCCGCTATTTTAACACATAGACAAGGGGTTCGTCTTGTGATGGACGAACCCCCTTGCGCTAATCACGGCAACCTGCACGCCGGAGCGTGATTAGCTGCTCAGCTTATCCTTGATCCGGCCGAAAAAACCCTTGTCCTCCGGCTGCGGCGGCTCTTCGCCGAAGGTCTGCGCCAGTTCGGTCAGCAGTTCGCGCTGGTGATCGCTCAGCGTTGCCGGCACCTGGATCTTCACGCGCACCAACTGATCGCCGCGGCCCGCGCCGCGCAGACGCGGCACGCCCAACTCGCGCAAGCGGAAGACCTTGTCGTACTGCGTGCCGGGCGGGACCTTGAGGGTGGTCGTGCCGTTGCCGACGGTGGGCACTTGCAGATCGGCGCCCAGCGCGGCCTGCGCGATGTTGATCGGCAGGTCCATCCAGATATCGTTGCCCTGGCGGCGGAAGAACTTGTGCGGCTTGATCGACAGTTCGATGTACAGGTCGCCGGGCGGGGTGCCGTTGGGACCGGCATCGCCCTCGCCGGCCAGGCGGATCTGCGAATGCTCGTCCACCCCGGCAGGGATGCGCACCACGAGATGCTTGTTGGCCCGCACACGCCCATCACCCTTGCACTTCTCGCAGGGCACGCTGATGATCTTGCCGTCGCCGCCGCATCGCTCGCACGGAGCCAGGCTGACGAACTGGCCGAAGATCGACTGCTGCACCCGGCGTACTTCACCGCTCCCGTTACAGGTGGGACAGGTGATCGGCTGGCTGCCGGGGGCGCTGCCCGTGCCGCCGCAGAGGTCGCAGTTCTCCAGATGGGTGATCTCCAGGTCCTTGTCGATGCCGAAGATGGCCTCCTCGAACTCCAACGACATGCGATAGGCCAGGTGCGACCCCCGGCTGGGGGCCGCCCGCGCCGTGCGCGCCGCGTTGGTGACAAAGGTCTCGAAGATATCGGCGAAGGGCGAGGCGCCGAACGGGCTGTAACCGGCGCCGGGGCCGCCGCCCGCCCCGGATACCGCCGCGTGCCCGAAGCGGTCGTAGGCCGAGCGCTTACTCGTATCGCTCAACACCTCGTAGGCTTCGTTGATTTCCTTGAACTGCGTTTCCGCGTCCGGCTCTTTGTTGATATCCGGGTGGTACTGGCGGGCCAGTTTGCGGTAGGCTTTGCGAATATCGTCTTCGCTCGACCCGCGGGCCACGCCCAGCACCTCGTAGTAGTCGCGCTTGGTTGCACTCATTTAGGCATTTCCTGGCTTCTCACCCACCTGGCCCTTGCCGACTTTGACGACCGCGTGACGCAACACCTTGTCCTTATGGCGATAGCCACGCGCAAACTCTTCCGCCACCACATCGTCGCCCTCGCCGCCCTCTTCGTAGGCGATGGCTTCATGCAGCGCGGGGTCGAAAGGCTGCCCGACCGAGTTGATCGGCGTCACCCCTTCTTGCTCCAGCAACGTGTGCAGCTTGCGGTCGATCATACGCACGCCCTCGACCCAGGGGTCGCCCTCCGGCGCCGCCTGGAGCGCGCGGTCAAAATCATCGACCACCGGCAGCAACTTTTTCAGTAACTGCGCGGCACCGTACTGCTGGGCCTCGGCCCGTTCTTGCTCGCTGCGCCGGCGGAAGTTAATAAAACTCGCCCGCTCGCGCTGCAACAGGTCCAGATACTCGGCGGCTTTCGCCTCCGCGCGGGTCACTGCATCGGACTCGCTCCCGGTCGAGGTTACATCATGGCCTCCGCCGTTGACGTCGCTTCCGGTATTTTGATTATTCGCATCCATATTATCAACCGACATTCCATGCCTCCTCCGCCGGTTTGCCCAGGCATGACCGAACCGGCGTATCAATAGATTCTATCGTGTATTACGGCAGCAAGTTTCGCCCCGTGACCTGGCGCGCGAATCTCGCAAAAGAAAACGAGAAAACCCGAGAATCGCATTATGCGTCGGCCCGTGGACTGTCGCCGTGGATCTGGTGCAACATGCCCGTCAAGAGTTCGGAAAGATAGCGCACACTCGACACCGCGCGGCCATACGGCATGCGGGTCGGACCAATGACGCCGATCACGCCGTTGACGGTGTTCGGCAAGCCATAACGGGCCACCACGACGCTACAGTTGCGCATCCGGTCGCTGCGGTGTTCATCGCCGATAATAATCTGCACGCCCTCGCGCGCCTGCACGGCGGGCACGATGGACAGCAGGATCGAGTCGCCTTCCAGTAGATCCAGCATTTGCTTCAAACGATCGGCCTCCCGGAACTCCGGCTGGTCGATCAGTTGGGACAAGCCCTCGCGATAGAAGCGCGACCCGGCCGGTTCCTCCAGGCGCTGGAGTAGCATCCCGGCCACGGTGCGCAGCCGCGCCAGCAACGGCGGGGCGTCCGCCGGCAGATCCAGCACGCCCAACTCGCTCGCCGTCTTGTTGTAAAAATGCGAGTTGGCGAGGGTCGCCAGCGCGCTCAAATGCTCCTGGTCCCAATCCTCGTCAAAGGTCAGCAACTGCTGCATCAGGGTGCTGTCTTCGGCCACCAGCAACAGCATGGCCCGCCGCTCGGATAAGGCCAGCAATTGCAGATGCTTCACGCGCGGCATCGACGAATGGGGCGGCGTCACCACGGCGGCGTTGCGCACCAAGCGCGACAGCAATGAGGCGGACAGATGCATCCATTCCTCGATGTCCAACTCGACCTGGTGGAACTGATGATCGATGGTGCGCTGTTCGGACTGCGGCAGCGTGGCCGTGCCCATCAGGTACTCGACAAAATAGCGGTAGCCCTTGTCGGATGGAATGCGGCCCGCGCTGGTATGCGGCTGGACAATATAGCCGCCGCGCTCCAGATCGGCCATGGCGTTGCGGATCGTCGCCGGGCTGACGCCCAGGTCGGTATTCGCCGCCAGCGCCTCGGAGGCCACCGGGCGCGCGGTAGCGACGTAATGCTCAATGATCAGCCGCAAAATCGTCCGTTGTCGTTCGCTGAGTTCGTCCACCATCGCCGTGCCCCTACTTGATCGCGCGCCCTATCGCCGCCAACCTCTACCACAATTATAACGCATCCGAAGGGCCAGTAGATCCATATTAGCACTCTCCTAGCGAGAGTGCTAATATCTATAGGATACCACTTGCGCGTACCTTTGTCAAGCCGGCAGGCTGAGTGCCGTATTGTCAATTTCAGCTAAAGTTGGTACAATCCGGCAACACCGTCGCCCGCCGCCGGCACGGTGCGCGGCTGGTGCGAAAGCGCCTAGTGAGAGGATCATCGATGAAGTATACCCTTGCCCTGCTTAGTGGTCTGTTCGCCGTCGCGCTGCTCGTGTTCGGCGCAACGACCGGCGCCGCGCCCGCTGCCCCGGCTCCGCCCCTGGCTCCCGCCGGCGAGAATCTGCCGCCCGGCGCGGTAATTGACACCGTGATCCCCGCCCCCGACGCGGGGAACGCCGTCGCCATGGCCTGGGACCCCGCCGGCCGGTTGTTCTTCACCCAAAAGAGTACTGCAACGCCCAATACCGGCGCGGTGCGCCTGTTCGCCAACAACGTGTTGCAGGCCAGCCCGGTCATCACCTTTAACGTGGACACCTGCTCCGAGCGCGGCCTCCTGGGCATTGCCCTTGATCCCGATTTCAGCGCCAATCACTATATCTATGTCTACTACACGGCCTACTCCGGTTGCGGGGCGACCGAGAATCGGGTCGTCCGTTTCGTGGAAACGAACGGCGTGGGCAGCAATCCCATCACGATCTTCACCTCGCCGCAGACCGCTCCCAACCACAACGGCGGTAACATCCACTTTGGGCCGGATGGCAAGCTGTACATCTCCATCGGCGAAAATGCGAACCCGGCCAATTCGCAGGATGTGACCGCCAAGAACGGCAAGATGCACCGCATCAACCCCGACGGCAGCATCCCGGCGGACAACCCGGTCTTCACGCAGACCAACGCGCTGCCGTCGCTCTTCGCCATGGGCCTGCGCAACAGCTTCGACTTCACCTTCGATGTGCTCAGCCCCAACATTTACGCCAGCGAGAACGGGCCGGGCTGCGACGACGAAGCCAACCGCATCGTGGCCGGCTACAACTATGGCTGGCGTATCGGGTATCCTTGCGACGACGCGAATCCCGATCCCACCTATAATACGATCCCGCCGCTATGGTACGTACCCAATGGGTCATGTTGCATTGCGCCCACGGGGATCGAGGTCTACCGGGGCAATGCCGTGCCGACCTGGCATAACGACCTGTTCATGTGTGCCTACAACAACTCATCCCTCTACCACTTCTATCTGAGCGGCGACCGCAACCAGATCGCCAACGCCCAGACGGTCAACGGCGTGACCTGTAACATGGACATCAGCACGGGGCCGGATGGGGCCTTCTACTATTTCGAGGGCGGCGGCTACAGCCCCGCGGCCCTGAAGCGCATCAGCGGTGCGCCGCCACCCGCCACGTCTACGCCGCCGCCACCCGCCACGGCGACCCCCGCGCTGCCCACGGCGACCTCCGTGCCGCCCACGGCCACCGGCACCCCCTTCCCGCCCACGGCCACCGTGACCGGCACGCCACCGACCGCTACCGCGTCGCCGACGCCGCTGCCGCCCTGCACCATCGAGTTCACCGATGTGCCGCCGGGCAGCCCGTTCTATAGCTACATCCGCTGCCTGGCTTGCCGCGACGTGCTGAGCGGCTACGCGGACAACACCTTCCGGCCCGGCAACACACTCACGCGCGGGCAGGCAGCGAAGATCCTCGCGAACGCCGCCGCGTACACTGACGCCATACCGGCCACCCGGCAATCATTCGTTGACGTGCCGCCGGCCCAGCCGTTCTGGGAGTGGATCGAGCGGGCCTATGCCCACGGCGTGATCAGCGGCTATACCTGTGGCGGGCCGGGTGAACCGTGCGATGGCACGGGCCGCACCTACTTCCGCCCTAACGCCGAGATCACCCGTGGACAGTTGTCCAAGATCGTGGCGTTCGCCGCGGGCTACACCGGCACCCCGACCACGCAACGCTTCGAGGACGTACCGCCGGGCCACCCGTTCTACGGCCCCATCGAGCAGATGGCCGCCCGCGACATCATCAGCGGCTACACCTGCGGTGCGCCGCCCGCCGGACCGTGCGTGGCCCCGGCCAACCGGCCCTATTTCCTGTCCGCCAACCCGGTGACGCGCGGCCAGGCGGCCAAGATCCTGGCGAACACGTTCTTCCCCAACTGCCAGACTCCGGCCCGCTAGGGCCTGCCGCCCGGTATACGCCGCAGGCCGTCCCCGGCGGGGATGGCCTTCCGGCTTTCCGGCGCGGCTAGGCAAAGGCGCGAGCCTTCGGCTATAATAGATAGTATGGACACGGAACAGAGCGGCGATAACCTGGTCTTGCTCTATGTGCCTTGCGGCAGCGAGGACGAGGCGGTGGGCGTAGCGCGGGCGCTGGTCGAGGCGCGGCTGATCGCCTGCGCCAACCTGCACCCCATCCGTTCCTTCTATCGCTGGGAAGGGCGCGTTGTGGAGGAAGCCGAGGTGGTACTGCTGGCGAAAACGACCGCGAACCAGGCCGCCGCTGCCGAAGCCGAGATCCGCCGCCGCCACAGCTACGCGGTGCCCTGCATTTTGCGGCTGCCCACGGCGGGGATCAACGCCGATTATCTGGCCTGGATTCGCGCGGCCATCAGTTAGAGGAGAGGGCGCACGGCGCCCGCACAATTTGCTATGGGCTTTGAAGTGTTCGGCGTCGGCGTGCCGGAGATGGTGATCATCCTGGTGGTGGCGCTGATTTTCCTGGGGCCGGAGAAGTTGCCCGATGCCGCGCGCACGCTCGGCGGCTGGGTACGCGAGATCCGCGGCATCAGCAGCGAGGCCATGAGCGTGTGGCAGGAGACGTTGCAGGTGGGCGACACGATCAAGAGCAGCGTGCGCGTGGATGGGTCCACCCCGGCGGCGGCCCCACGTGCCACGACCCCTCCCCAACTGCCGGTCGCCTACACGCCCCCGGACGCCCCCGCCGCGCCCACCGAACCGGCCACGCTCGACTACCCGGCGCCCTTTGCGCCGCCCAAAACGCCGCCCGCCCCCGCGGACTCCCTCTCCTACCCGGCCCCCTTCGAGAAGTAAGTCGGGCGCACGCCCGGCATCGCCAGCATCAACACCTCGTAGCCGTTCGACAATAGCTCGGCGCGCAGCGGCCAGGCCGGATCACCGCCGAGCGGCCCATCCACCGGCATCGCCAGCACGGCCCGGCTGGGCGACAGCATGACGCTGGTCGCCGGGTGGGACCAGGGCAGCGGCGTGCCCGGCGGCGGCACGCCGGCCTGGCCGTAGCGCCGCCGCCAGGCCGGCGACACGGAGGCGTAACGCACCAGCAAGAGCGGCTCGCCGCTGGTCGCCTCCTGCCGGTCGGCGATGTCGGGCCGCAGCCCCGCCACCAGCAGCATACACGGCCCCTCCCGGCTGAGCGTATACTGGCGCGCGGCGGCCTCCAGCGACGCCTCATAGCGGGCGGCTAACCGGCGCACCGCCGGCCAGCCGAAGGGCGTGCGCGCCGCCTCCTCCGTGAAACGGTTGCCCTGGAACAGGCAGGCCCCAGCGAAGAGATTCGCTTCGCGCTCCCACGTCTGGCGGGCCGCCGGACTCAAGTCGGACTCCGAGCAGTATTGCAGCAGGCTGTTGTGCCAGGGCAACACATAATGCCCCAATTCGTGCAGGGTGACGAAGCGGCGCTGCCCGGCGCCCAGATTGCGGTGGGTATAGACAACCTTGCCCCCCACATCGACCATGCCGCGCACCAGCGGGCGCAGATCGGCGCGCGCCTGGCGCAGGGGCACGGGCAGGCCCTGGTCGCTATAGGGGTCGGTGAAGGCGAACTGCTCGTCGGCCAGTTCGCAGGCAGACAGCAGCGTAGGGATGGCAGTAGGTGGGCCGGTCACACCGGCGCGGCGCAACAGGTCGGCGGCCAACGCCAGGACCGCTGCCCGGTCGACGGGGGCGGCATCTCCGGCGGGCGAGGGCTGAGTCGTCATATGTGGATGAACGACGACGCGGGCCGATTAACTGCGGTTCTGGCGCTTGAATTTCAGATATTGCAGGAAATCGTTCAGTTCGACTTCTTCTTCCGCCGTGAGATCGGCAGGGATGCTGAAGGCCCAGCCCGGCGCGGAGGGCGCGGCGGGGGCCGGGGCCGCGGGCACCTCGTAGGCGGCAGGTTCCTCGGCGACGCGGGCGGCGGGTGCGGGCGGCACCACACCGGGGCGGATGTACCCGGCGCGCGCCATCAGCCCCTCATAAGTCACGCCGTACACCGCGGCCAATTTCTGCAAGACATGGGGCGACGGCTGGCGAATATGCCCATGCTCTACCTGGCTCAGGTAGCTGTTGGACACGCCGCTCTGCTCCTCCACCGCGCGCAGGGTCAGCCGGCGCACGCGGCGCAGGTCGCGCAAGTACGCGCCAAAGTCGGCTGTCGGGTTCTCGGCGTCTTCCATGTTCATCCCTGTGCATCCCTCTCCAGGCCCACGCGACACACATAGGCGGGCCGCGGGTTTCCGGTATTTCCATTATACGGCAGATATGCTGATTGTGCAAGCATTTGCTAAGTTTATCAAATAGAAATTTTGCTTGACAAACTTAGCAAAACCTGCTAAGATGGTCCTGTCACAACACGCAACGCTTATCGAACACCTATCGAAAATGTAACCATACGCAGCAGGGCGCACCCGATACCTTGGGCCGAAAAATGCGATTTTACTAGCGAACACGGATGTTGGACGCCTAGCGGGACGGACAAGGAACAGCCATGAAACAGGCACACAGCCGGACGGTCGTGATTATACTCTGGAGTGCGCCCCTGCTCCTGATGGCGATGATGGTCGCCGCCAATGTAGCGCTGGCCGCCGCCTATGCCCGCCTGCTGGGCGAACTGGGTCTGGCCCCGGCGGCGGGGGTCGCTTTCTGGGCGCTTTACTTTAGCGCGCTGGGGCTGACCAACTTGCCCGCGCTGGCCGCCGCCGGGCGCTGGCGGCAGGCCGAAGCCCGCGAAGACGCGGCGCTGGCCGAGGCGCACGCGGCGATGCGCTGGTCCACGCACCTGGATCGCTGGCAGCCCGCCCTCTGGCCAGATGTGCCCGCGCCCGGCGCCGCGCGCCAGCGCACCCCTGGCGTCGCGTTGCGCGCCGAGTTTCGCGCCCTGCGCCGCCACCTGCCCTACGCCGGACTCCTGCTTGGTAGCCTGGCCGGCCCGGTGCTCCTGGCGGGCCTGCTGGCCGGCGTCTAACCCCGCTCGCAGGCGCGGTGGTGGGCAGCCACCGCGCCTGGATTCTCCCCCCGGCTTACCCTACCTGATGAAGTTCCCTAATATTCAGAAAGCCCTGCACCCCACTTTCTGACAGGTCATCCACCTTCTATTGTATCGCGGCGCATGGTTTGCTATACTCGGAACTGTGGCAGGGTAACAGCGCGGCCACATTACAGCAGAGGGATCGAAGAGGAGGCAAGCAGCGCAGGGGTTCGACA
>JAICKM010000917.1 GCA_025927935.1 Chloroflexia bacterium
CAAGCCTCGCCATGAATTGGGGTACGGATGTGGGTAATATCGGTGGCCGACGGCAGGGCGTTCCCGGGTCGATTGCCGCCTCGTTGGTGACCTGATCGACACAGCCGCCGGGGCGCTGGGCCCCGGTCACCCGGTCGGCGCGGCGGGCTCGGGCATCACGAGCGCCTCCTGTTTCCCTTCACTGCGGCGGGACCGCCGCGGGCGGTAGGGCGCTAGGCGCTGAGCTGGGCGCCACTCCACCTCCGCCACGTCTGACAGGAACGGCTGGGGCGAAGCGTGGCCGGTGGCGAAGAACCGGGGCTCGGTCACCTCACGCAGGCTGTGGCCATTGGTCTCCAACGTGATCCGGTAGCGGGCCAGCGTCTCGGCCGCATGCTCGATGGTGAGCGTCTCGTCCCACACCCACACCGCCGCCCGTTTCCCGGCGAGGCCCCGTTCCCCATAGAGCCGCCAGTGGCGAAACCGGATGCAACCGTACGCATTGATGCGGCGCGTGGCGCGCAGGCGGAACAACCGGTCCAGATCGGCCGCTTCGCACCAGGCGCCCTGCACCCAGCCCAGCACCAGCGCCGGGCTCCGGCGTCCCTTGGGGCGGCCACTGTGGGCGGCGTGCGGTTGCTGGTTGTAGTCATGGAAGAAGCTCTCATGGATCGCGTGCAGCTCGCCCCAGGTGGCGGCTCGCGCGTAGTGGGAATCGGCCATCCGCCGCATGACGTTGAAGTGGGTCTCGATGTAGTTCTGCCACGCCTGGCCGCGGTCGATCTGACGGTGCGCGATGCCGAGGGCGGCATAGATCGCCTTGGCGTGGTTGGACTTGAAGACGCTGCCACTGTCGCTGACGAGGACCTCCGGCGCGCCGTGGGCCTCCATCGCCGCCCGCAGCACGATCAGAAAGGCGGTCAGGTCCTGGCGGGGAGAAATAGCCGTCGCCAAGAGGGCACGGCTGAAGTTTTCGAGGATGGAGATGGCGTAGACCGGCTTGCCGGTGCCGAGCCGGTGGTCGTCGAGGTAGCGGAGATCGACCGACCAGTACTGGTGCCGCCGCACGGCGGCGAACGGCATCGGCTGCGGGGCACGGGGGTGCGCCGCGGCCGGCTGCGGCGCTCCCAGCGCCCGGTGCAAGGCCAGGATGCGGCCGCAGGTCCGGGGCGAGAGGTCGATGCCCCGTTGCGCGAGCGCGGCGTGAATGCGGAATTCGCCCAGCTCGGGGTTGGTCTGCAAGCGACGGATCGCCGCCATCGCTTTCAGATCGACCTTACGTGCGGGATGGCGGGGTCCCAGCGGGCGATCCGCCAGACCCGGCCAGCCTTCCGCCTCCCACCGCGCCAGCGTCTCGTAGACCCGTGTCCGCGTCGTCTCGAGATAGCCGGCGATGCTGGTGACGCCCCACCCCTCAAGGTAGAGGTCGACGATGGCCTTCCGGCGCTGCACCGGGTCAGCCATGTCGCGGTAGCGGGGCAGCCGTCGTGGCGGGTACAGCGGCAGGGGGTCGGTGGCCAGGACCTGCTTGACGGTGTGGTGGCTGACCGCCCGGTCGAAGCGGTGTTCGCAGATCGCGGCGATCTGGCGCAGGCTGAGGGGCGGGTGCTCCGCCTTCAGTTCGACGATCGCCTTGCGGATTCCCAGCGGCAGGGCGCGCCGGTCCCGTGCGGGCGGATCCTCGCCCTCGAACAGACTGTGCATCCCGGCGGCGGCGAAGCGGGCGACTTTGCGCCGCAGCGTGCGCTCGGAGACGCCCGTCTCGCGGGCCCGCGCCCGCGCCGGCTGCCCGAAGAGCACCAGCGGCCGTAAGAGTTCGTAGGTCGCTTGCTCAGGCGAGGTGACGAGGAGACGCAACTGCTGCCAGTCATCGGTCGGCTGGCGCGGCGAGCGATCGGTTGCCGGCATCGATCACCCCGAACGTGTCACACCGCCGCGGGGCCGGTCTCGTCTTAGCGCAGCGGGGTCAGACTGTCAAACCTCCCCGCGGCCCCGATCCTGCCCACATACGCACCCTATTTCGTGGCGAGGTGTGACACGGATGGCGGCCTGATTTGGTGATGAGGGTGGCATCCGGCCGCCGCTCACGTGCGGCGGCGCTGCTTAAGGCGTTGGGGTTGGCGTTGGGGTCAGCGGCGGCGTCGGCGTCCGCGTCGGCGGGAGGGTGCAGCGCCGCGATGTGCCCGGACCACTCGCGGCGCAGACCAAGCCCGCGCAGCACTGTTGGTTCCCCTCGCACGGGTTGCCCGCGCCCCGGCACCCCGGCTGGGCGTTCGCGCCGCTGCCGCCGCGTGTGGCCAGGAGGCCGCCGGCGCCGACGGCCAGCAGCCGCAGCGTCTGGCGACGGGACGGCGCATGCGTCACCAACCTGGCCAAGGCATCCAATCGCGCGCTGTCCATTTGGTCTTCTCCGGTCGCGCCTGCTGCTCCACCCACGAGGGGGGGTGGTTGCGAGCCTACTGGGGCGGGGCGGCCGGGGCATCCGGAGAACTACGTAATTCGGCGTCGTGGAGACAGAACCGCCGCCCCGGTGCACACCGGGCGGCGCCCCGTGCGGGCGGGCCGTTCACACCGCGGGC
>JAICKM010000589.1 GCA_025927935.1 Chloroflexia bacterium
AGGCGCAAGAACTCGTGCGTGCCCAGGCTGTTGTCGTCCTCCACCTGCAAGCCGCACGACATCCCCAACCGCCGCGGGCGCTCCGCGGGCGGGCCGATGCCGTCACGCCAATGGTAGCGGTCCGCATAGCAGCCGCCCGGCCAGCGCAAAAGCGGCACCGGCAGCGCGCGCAACGCCGCCAGCACATCGCTGCGGAACCCCTCCTGCTGCGGGATGTCCGGGCGCCCGGCGCCCACCCACAGGCCGTCATAGCAGCAGCGGCCCAGGTGCTCGGCGAAATGCCCGTAGAGCCGGGGCGAGATGGTGCCGATAGGCGCGTCGGCGCGAACCACCAGCCTGGTATAGGTCATATGTTGCTCCTTCAGCAGCCGTGCAACGGATGGGCGAACTGGTAGACATCTCACAGGCTAGGCCGCTTTCACACGTCGGGTCAGCCTGCCTGGCACCACAGCAGGGATTGTAACGGGTCGGAAGCACAGGCGTGATTGCCCGGCAATCTGCTACGACCGTGATCCCCAGTAATACAACCGGTTATTGGTCTACCACAGTGATCCTGATTGGCGGCCAGGCCGGTTTCAAACCGGCCCCTACAACGCAAATGACGGCGGCCAAGTACTACGTGCCCCTTGCCCGACAAATCCCGCCACGCGGTGCCACGCCGGTGCCGCCGTCCGCCGTGGTACCACCGGGAATGGGCAATTTGCAGGCGTAAAATCGGCCCTGAGCAGGCACCGGTAAGGTCTTGACAGGCACGAACAGGTGTTCTATAATTGCTTCATGTTCGATGAACACGTGTTCTGATCCTATCGGTCCCCGGCCGGACCACCCGCTACGCACCTATTGTAAAGACCGATCCAGTTCAGATCAAGACCCACAAAGAGACGTTATTTAGGAGAAAGCGAGGATCTCCATGGCTACTCAACGGCAAGCGACCGCCCGGAAGTTGGAGCGCGAACCGGCCAGCGCGCCCCGTGACGCCCGCGATTGGCGCAGGAATGTCACCGACCAGTTGGACGACAGCGCATCCGGCGACGCGTTCCCCGGCTTCGATACGCCTACCCGCAGCCGCAAAGCGGCGCCCGCTCCCGGCCCGGTGGAGCGCACGAGCTACGCCCCCCCACGCGAGGGCGGCATGCCCTTCGCCCAGCAACGCGCGGCGCAAATGCCTCAGGCCCCGCGCGCTTCCGTCCGCGCCCCCGCCGTGGGCGGCGCCCACTTGCGCCTGGTGGGCCTGGTCGCCGCCGGGATCGCCGCGTTGCTGGCGCTCTACGTGGTGCTGAGCGCCGTGTTCGGCTTCCTACAGGTGAAGATGGACGACATCCAGTATGGCCGCCCGCGCACCACCCACCTCGACGCCTATGTCGGCCACGCGGGCGAGCAGGATGGGCAGCCCAGCCACTTCCTGGCGCTGAACCTGGACCGCCGCATCGTGCTGATCGAGCTGCCCGGCGGCGACACCAAGGACGCCAGCACCATCACCGGCCCCTACCTCTTCGGCGACGGCGAGGACCTTACGCCGGTGAAGCTGAGCGCGGAAGACGTGAACGGCGACGGCGCCGCCGATCTGCTGGTGAACGTCAAGAACGAGCAACTGGTCTACATCAACGATAAGGACAAGAACACCTTCCACCTGATGACGCCGGAAGAGCGGGCCAAGCTGCCCTCCGATGCCGGGACCGGCGGCACCCCCGCCGCCAAGGAGACCGGCCCATGAGCAGCAATGCTCCGTCTATTGGCGCCCACGGCTACAGCCGGGACAGCGAGAGCTTTGGCTTTGGCCGCCCGTCCGCCCGCTCCAGCGCCTATCTAGAGGCGCTCGACCTGGAGCATGGTACGTCGTACACCTATACGACGGCGCCCAGCGCCTACGCCGCGGCACGCGCCACGCGGCAACCGCCGCCCTGGCGCAGGTGGCTCTTGCCGGGCGCCGTCATTGTCCCGATCCTGCTCGTGTTGCTGCCCATGCTGGCCGCCGGACTGAATGCGGGGCCGGGCGGATTGCGCCTCAGCCGCTACCAAAACCCGCTGTTTGCCGGGGTAGCTATCGTCACCAACCTGACCGGCGCAACCGCGGAGGCCGCGGACGAGTCGAAAGCGCCCGCGCCGAAGGCGCCCGCCGTCCCCGCCGGGGATCGGCCCGCCGTGGCTCATCATACGCCGGATTACAACCTGGTCGCACCGCCCAGCATCAGCGCGGCGGCCATCGACGCGGTGCTGGCATCGTTCAATTCGCCTGCGGCGGGCACCGGCGCGGCCTTCTATGACCTGGGCGTGAAGTACGGCATCGACCCGGCCTACGCCCTGGCCTTCTATATTCACGAAAGCGCGGCGGGCACCAAGGGCGTCGCCCGCTTCACGCACGGCATCGGCAATATCAGGACGACGCCCGGCTACAAGGACTATGAGGGCTACCGATCCTACGACACCTACGAGCAAGGCATCGAAGACTGGTACAAGCTGATCAAAGAGTTGTATGTCGACGGCTGGGATCTGCGCACACCCAACGCGATCATCCAGCGCTACGCCCCCTGGGGCGACAACAACAACCCGGATATCTACGCCGCCAACGTGATGCAACTGGTCGACTCCTGGCAAGGACATTAGCTGTCCAGGGCTTGGCGTCATACGACTCCGATTGGCAACCCGCCAGGATGCCGGTGTGCAGGGGCCGGGTTGAAACGGGTTTCTACGGCTGGCCGAATTCATATAGCAAACGACAAGCACGGGCGGGCACTCGCGTCTGCCCACAACACCTGACACGCGGCAAGTTTCTGTAGTAGAATAGCGGCACGCTCGGTCCGGCAGTGGCGGCCGGCGACGTGGCGCGGAAGCCAGGCTCATCGTAATGCTGCTGTCCGTGCTAACTATCCAGCAAGAGCCAGGAGCTATGGAACGCCGCTTCGGCTTCCGAGCGATCCGGCCGCTCGAAGGCGTGGGCGGCCAGGAACGGTTCGGCACGATTGATCTGGCCGGGGGCGGGCATGCCGCCGTACTGGTCGTAACCAGTCGCACCGGCAGCCCGCCGGTCCCGGCGACCGCACGCGCCATGCTCGACAGCCTCACCGATGCGCTGCCCGAATGCGCCGTCCAGTTCCTGGTCAGCCGCCGGCCGGTCGATCCGATCAGCTTGTCGGGGCGCTGGCGCGCGGGCATTGAGCGCCGCCTGGGCGCCGGGCCCGCCGCGGCCCGCGTCTGGCACGATCTGCAAGGCACCTACCTGCCGCGCTTGCAGGCGGCGGGGCTGGCCGACCTCTGGTGCGGCGTCGCCGTGGCGGCACCCGATACCGAGATCCTGACGGGCCGCGTGGCGGGCCTCTTCACCACGCTACCCTACGAAGCCACGCCCCTCCCCGCCGACGACATCAGCATCCTGGTGGGGCGGCTGCTGCGGCCCGACGACCTGGCGGGCACCGGGCGACCCTTCCACCTGGGCAGCGACCGGCTGCTCGACCTGCCCGGACTCACCCCGCGCGCCTTGCTTATCGGGCGCGATGCCGTCGCGCTCACCCCTGGCGTGATCACATCTTACTGGCAGATCACGCCGCCGGTGCCGCGCGTGGAGGGCGGCTGGCTGCGCCGCCTGCTCGAATTCCCCGATCTGCTGCCCTACACCTTCGACGTGAGCGTCCATCTGCGCCCGGCCGCCGCGGAACAGACCATGCGCGCCGTGCTCGACGGACGGCTGGCCCGGCTCGACGAGGAATTGCGCCGCCGCGGGGGCGCGCCCGACGGCCCGCCGCCCCCCGGCGCGTCCACCGAAGTCACCGAGACCTGGCTGCTGGAACTGGAGCGCCGCGAGGTGGAAGAGCGCCGCGCGGGCCTCAGCGGCGGGCGGGACCGCCTGCGCGAGGCCGTGGTGCTGCTGGCGCTCCACTTGCCCGCCGAGGAGCCGGACAGCGGCGCGGGCACGCGCAACCCCGCCCTAGGCACGCGGGGCGCCGCCTTTGCGCGGGCGTTACAGGCCGCCGAGATCACCGCCCGGCCCATCCAGGGCCGCCCCGCGCTGGGTCGCGCCGTGCGCGCCGGGTTGCCCCTCGCCGCCGCCGACGGCCTGCGCGCCTTCGCCGTGCCCGCCCGCCAGGCCGCCGACCTCGCGTTGATCAGCGTCGGGCCGCCCCCCGTGCCGGGGGCGCCAGTGCTCGGCCTCACCCCGGAGCGGACGCGCTACACCTACCCGCCCGCTGGGGAGGAAGCGGGCCACCGGCTGCTGGCCGGGGGCGGCGCCCCGGCGCGGCGGGCGGCGGCCCGCCAGTGGGCGCTGCAAAACTACCTGGGCGGCGAGGATGTGCTCATCTGGGACCCGGCAGGCGCCTGGCCCGGCTGGGTCGAAGCGCTGAGCGGCCGCTATGTGCGCCCCGGCGGCCCGCTGCCCGCCGACCGCATCAACCTGCTCGCCGCGCCGTTGCGCGCACTCGACGACCCGGCCTTCTTTGAACCCTGGGTGCGCGAGATCGCCACGCTGTTCGGTCTGCTTTTGCCGCCTTTGACCGGGCAGGACAGCGACGCCGTGCGCAGCCAGATCGGCGCGGCGCTGCTTCAGGTGGGTATGCGCAGCCTGGAACGCGCCGACCCCGCCGCGCTGAATCTGGAGTCGCTGCA
>JAICKM010000147.1 GCA_025927935.1 Chloroflexia bacterium
GGATAACGCCATCATCGTCTGCAACATGGAAAACCTCGACCCGATGGGCATCCACACCGGCGAGTCCATTGTCGTGGCGCCCAGCCAGACGCTGTCCGACGGCGACTACCACCGCATGCGCACCACGGCGCTCGACATCGTGCGCGCGCTCGACGTGCGCGGCGGCTGCAACTGCCAGTTCGCCTGGAACCCGGCCACCGGCGAACTCGCGGTGATCGAAGTCAACCCGCGCCTCTCGCGCTCGTCGGCGCTGGCGTCCAAGGCCGCGGGCTACCCCATCGCCCGCGTGGCCGCCAAAATCGCCCTCGGCTACACCCTGGCCGAGTTGCGTAACGACATCACCAGCGCCAGCAGCAGCGCCGAACCCGCGCTCGACTATGTGGTGGTCAAGCTGCCGCGCTGGCCCTTCGACAAGTTCCGCCATGTGGACCAGCACCTGGGCATGACCATGAAAAGCACCGGCGAGGTGATGGCGATTGGCCGCACCTTCGAGGCGGCGCTGCTCAAGGCGCTGCGCAGCCTGGACACGCGCACGGCCTGGCTGGAGGTCAGCCCGGCCTGGACGCCGGAGCGCATCCGCCACGCCCTCACCCACCCCACGCCCGAACGCCTGGCCGCCGTCTACAACGCGCTGGCCCAGGGCTGGACGGCCGAGGATATTGTCAACCTCACCAAGATCCACCCCTGGTTCATCGCCCGGCTGGCCGCCATCTACGAGATGGAAGCCCAGGTCGCCGCCGGACTGACGCCGGAACTACTCGCCGCCGCCAAGCGCATGGGCTTCGCCGACGAGCACCTGGCGCACCTGGCGGGCGACGGACGCGACATCCGCGCCGAGCGCCTGGCGCTGGGGATCCGCCCGGTTTACAAGATGGTCGATAGCTGCGCGGGCGAGTTCGCCGCGTCCACGCCCTACTTCTACTCCACCTACGCCCAGGACGACGAGGCCGCGCCGTTGCCCGGCCCCAAGGCCATCGTCCTGGGCAGCGGCCCCATCCGCATCGGCCAGGGCATCGAGTTCGACTACTCCTCGGTCCACGCCGTGCAGACGCTGCGCGCCGCGGGCATCGGCGCCATCGTCATCAACAACAACCCGGAGACGGTCAGCACCGACTACCACCTGAGCGACCGGCTCTACTTTGAGCCGCTGACGCTGGAGGAAGTGCTGAACGTGGTCGAGCAGGAGCGCGAGGGCCTGCTGGGCGTGATCGCCCAGTTCGGCGGGCAGACCGCGCTCAACCTGATCGCCCCGCTGACCGCCGCGGGCGTGCCTATCCTGGGCACCAGCCCCGACTCCATCGCCGCCACCGAGGATCGCCGCCAGATGGGCGACCTCTGCGCGCAGCTCGGCATCCCCACCCCGGCCTGGACCATCGCCCAGGGCGAGGACGAGGTGGTGGCGGGCGCGGCGCAGATCGGCTTCCCGGTGCTGGTGCGCCCGTCCTACGTGCTGGGCGGGCGGGGGATGCGCATCGTGCATAACGCCGCCGACCTCACCCACTACCTGGCCGAGTTGGGACCACATCTGCGCCGCCGCCCGGTGCTCATCGACCGCTTCCTGCAAGACGCGGTGGAAGTGGACGTGGACGGCGTGGCCGACGGGCATGAGGTCTACACCGTGGTCATGGAGCAACTCGAAGCGGCGGGCATCCACTCCGGCGACAGCACCTGCGTCTACCCGCCGCAAACCCTCAGCCACGCGGTCCTCGCCCAGGTGCAGACCTACACGCGCCGCCTGGTCGAGGCTCTCGGCATCGTCGGGCTGATCAACGTGCAATACGCCGTGCAGGGCGGGCGGGTCTACCTGCTGGAAGTCAACGCCCGCGCCAGCCGCACGGTGCCCTTCGCCAGCAAGGCCACGGGTATCGCGCTGGCCCGCCTGGCGACGCAGGCCATCCTGGGCACGCCGGTGGACGGGATGACCATCCAGCACACAGTGCCCGCCGGGCGCGTCTCGGTCAAGACGGTGGTCCTGCCCTTCGACAAGTTTCCGGCCCTGCCGCGCGTGCTCGGCCCCGAAATGCAGAGCACCGGTGAGGCCATGGGCGTGGACAACACCTCCGCGGGCGCCCTGGCGAAAGCCCGCCTGGCCGCGGGCCAGCGCACCGCCGCCCCCACGCCGGAGGCGGAGGCCGCCTAACGGCAGTGCCACGTTCGGAATCGGACGCCCCTTCCAAACCACGGAAGGGGCGTTTTTTTTGCCTACCGCAAAAGGATAGCATCGAGGCGAAAGTATCGCTAGCCTGCCTCGCCGATGCTACCGGGAGTGACGGCCAGATCCGGCGCGGGCGCCGATCCTGTGTTGCGCACGAAGCGCAAGGTTACGAACAATGCGCCGAGGCCCATAAACAGCGAGACGACGAATAACGGTTCGTAGCCGAGCCGCTGGGCGATGGTGCCGCCGATGATCGGCGCAGCCAGCGAGGCCAGCGCCGAGATCGTGTTGAACAGGCCGGCGTAGATCGGGCGGCGGTCGGGCGTGGCATAGGTCACGACCCAGTTTTGATAGCCCCACACCAGGTTGCTCACGGCCAGCCCGGCCATGAAGAAGCCGCCATACAGCGGCAGTGGGCCGACCAGCCCGGCCAGCAGCGCGCTGACCGGCACCAGGACCCCGCCCGCCAGGGCCAGGCGAATGAACAGCAGGTTGTTGCGCGCCCCCAGCCAGATGTAGGCCAGCGACCCGCCGACGCCGCCGATGGTCTGCATAGCCAGCAGCCCTGGCACGGCCACGTCGCTCGACAGGCCCAACGACACCGTGGCGAAGCCGATGTAAAACGGCGCGGCCATCGAGAATAGACTGGTGAGCATCTTCGCGATCAAGATGGCCCGGAACGGGCCATCGCCGCGCAGCACCCGCCCGAGGTCGGGCAGGAACTCGCCCAGCGCGGGGATCCGTTCGACCGCCGCGCCGCCCGGCAGCTCGTGAATGAACAGCGCCGGCAGGATGGAGAGCGCGAACAGCGCGCCGGCGAGGCCGAAAAGCAGGGCGTAGTTGCCTGGGAAGTCGGCGCCCGCCAGGATGAGGGCGATAACCGGCGCCAGGCCCAGCATGATCAGGCCGGTGACGGCGTTCTGTATACCGAACAGGCGGGCGCGCCAGCGCACGTCCATGCTGGTGCCCGATAGGTCGGCCCAGGGCACGCCCACCAGGCCGTCGCCGGCGGCCGCGATGCCGTAGCAGATGAAAAAGGCCGGCAGGATCGCCTCGGGCCGGCCTTTGCCCAGCAGCACGATCAGCCCGGCAAACGCCAGGATCACGAAGCGCACCGGGATGTTCGGCCCGATGAACCACCACTTCTTGTGCGCCGAGCGCACGATGTAGCGGGCGACCAGCAGTTGCGGCAGCGTCCAGCCGACCTCAAACAGGCTACCCGACAGGCCGATCAAGACCTCCGAGTTGGTCAGGTGGCGGACGAAGTCCGGGATCACGGTGGTGCCGCCGATGATGCTGATCCCTACCATGAACAGGATGCCGTCGGTCAGGAAGAAGAAGAAGTTGCGCCGGTAGATGCGCTCGCGCAACGCCGGGGAGATTGGTGTGGTCTGGGATGCCGCCATGATGGTGCCCGTCCTTGTGGAAGTCAGAGCTATTTTACACGACGTAGGGCGGGACGGCAACGTGCAGGTCTGAGATCCACTCACGATTTTGCCAGCCTTGTAGAGGCCGCCGGATGGCACCCACACCCCCAGGTAGGGGCACGCGGCGCATGGGTCCGGTAGCAGTATGCGCAGCCTCACCTTGATTGCCAGTGGCTCGCTTGTCATGAGAGTTGCCATATCGATTGATTTCAGCTATCCTATAAGTCTGTTTCAGATGGGAACAGAAGGACGCGCCATGACCCAGACCATAGACGATTTGCTGGCCGCGTATAGCCCGGAGGTGCGCGATCTGGCGCTCCAGGCGCGCGCTCTGGTGCGCGATGTCATGCCCAACGCGACGGAGCAAGTGGACGCCCCCGCGAAGCTCATCGCCTATGGCCTCGGTAGCAAGATGGCGGATACGGTGTGCGTCATCATGCCGCTGAAAGCCGGGGTGAACCTGGGCTTTTACGGGGGCACGGCGCTGCCCGACCCGGCGGGCCTGCTCACCGGCACCGGCAAGCGCCACCGCCACGTCAGGCTCACGACTGCCGGTGATGTCCAGGCGCCCGCTCTGCGCGCGCTGCTGCGGGCCGCCGTCGCGGCCAAGGGCACCGAATAAGCGATAATGGCCGCGCACCAAATGAACGATCACGCCAAGGAGAACAGAATCGCATGACCACGGACACCGCGCTGGAGCGACAATTGGGCGAGCAGATTGCCGCCGCGATGGAGAAATATGCCGTGCCGGGCGTCGCCCTCGGCATCGTCCACGGCGACGACGAGCACATGGCCGGCTTCGGCGTGACCAATATTGAGCAGCCGCTGCCGGTGGACGCCGATACGCTGTTCCAGATCGGTTCGACGACCAAGACCGTCACCGCCACGCTTGCCATGCGCCTGGTGGAGGAAGGCACGCTGGATCTGGACGCGCCGATCCGCACCTACCTGCCCGCCCTGCGCCTCCAGGATGCGGACGTGGCCGCCCGCGTGACCATGCGCCACCTGCTGACGCATACCGGCGGCTGGGTGGGCGACTACTTTGACGATACGGGGCGCGGCGAGGATGCCGTGGCGCGCGTGGTGGACCGCATGGCCGAGCTAGCGCAACTGACCCCGCTGGGCGAGATCTGGTCCTACAACAACGCCGGGTTCTACCTGGCCGGGCGTGTGCTGGAGGTGCTCACCGGGCGGCCCTATGAAACGCTGGCGCAGGAATGGGTGTTCGATCCCCTGGGCATGGACCGGTCGTTCTTCTTCGCCGAAGACATGATCACCTTTCGCGTGGCCGCCGGGCACGAGGAGCCGCACGGCGACGGCGTCACCCGCCCGACGGTGGCCCGGCCCTGGGCGCTGCCACGCGCCATCGCCCCCGCCGGCGGTATCGTCTCCACCGTGCGCGACCAGTTGCGCTACGCGCGCTTCCACCTGGGCGACGGCACGGCGCCCGGCGGCGCCCGCCTGCTCACGCCCGCATCCCTGGCCCTGATGCAAACCGCGCAGATCGCCGCCGACAGGGACCGGCAGATGGGCCTCACCTGGTTTTTGCGCGATGTGGAAGGCGCCCGCATCGTCGCCCACGGCGGCTCGACCCACGGCCAGCAGTCGGCGTTCCTGCTCATCCCCAGCCGGCGCTGCGCCCTGACCATCCTGACCAACTCCAACCGGGGCAGCGATCTGAACCAGGACGTGACCCGCTGGGCGCTGGAGCAGTACCTCGGCCTCCACGATCGGGATCCCGAACCACTGGCCGTCACAGCCGATGAACTGGCGGCCTATGCCGGCCACTACAGCGCCGCGGCAGCCGACATCGATCTAGCCGTGCAGGGCACGGATCTGCTGTTGCAACTAACTCCGAAGGGCGGCTTCCCCACGCCCGATACACCCGCCGAACCGGCTCCGCCCCCCGTGCGCGCCGCCCTCTGCGGGACGGATGCAATCCTGGTCCTCGACGAGCCGCTGAAGGGCGTGCGCGGCGAGTTCCTGCGCGCGCCCGACGGGCAGATCGCCTGGCTGCGCGCCGGGGGCCGCGTGATGCGCCGCGAGCACTAAGCCGTACTCGGCCCCGGCGTATGGGGCGGAGCCGCCGGCTCCTCCAGGTGCGGCCCGCGTAGCTCGACCGGCTTCGCGGCGCGGCTGCGAGCGCGCAGGTTCAGCAACTCGACGAGGACCGAGAAGCCCATCGCGAAATAGATATAGCCCTTGGGGATGTGCTGGTCAAAGCCTTCGGCGATCAGCGAGACGCCGATCAGCAACAGGAAGCTAAGGGCCAGCATCTTCACCGTGGGGTGCTGTTCCACAAAGTGGCTGATCGGCCCGGCGGCGACCAGCATGACGCCCACGGCGATGACCACGGCGGCCATCATCACCCAGAGTTGATTCGCCATGCCGACCGCCGTGATCACCGAGTCGAGCGAGAACACGATGTCCAGCAACCCAATCTGGATGATCACGCCGCCAAACGACGCGGCACGCACCTGCCTGCCCTCGACGTGCGCGGCCTCGCCCTCCAGGCTCTGGTGGATCTCGTGCGTGCTCTTGGCGAGCAGGAACAGGCCGCCGCCGATGAGTACCAGGTCGCGCCCGGAGATCTCCTGCCCGACCATCGTGAACAGCGGCGCCGTCAGGCGGATAATCCAGGACAGCGAGAGCAGCAGCAGCAGGCGCGTGATCATCGCCAGCCCCAGGCCCAACTGCCGCGCCCGCGCCTGCTGCGCGGCGGGCAGCTTGCCCGCCAGGATCGAGATGAAAATCACGTTGTCGATGCCCAGCACAATTTCGAGCGCCGTCAGCGTGATCAATGCTATCCAGACATCGGGATCCATGAGTTGCTCCACCAGTCGCGTTCCCTTTCCGCTCTCCGTGCGCCGGCGCCGGGGACTCGCCGTCCCCGGCCCGCCCGGCCACATGTCGCGCCCCTCGACGGGGCGGCCTTGCGCAAAGCATACCACATCCCAACAGGGCCGGCGTAGTCCCGTAGCCATAACCGGGCACAGCCTCAGCAAACTCTCAGGGGCGCGGCGGGCGGAATGACCAGCACCGGGTCATCAGCGCCGTAAATCTACCGCGAAGACGCGAAGGACGCGAAGAATCGAATGAGTATAAATGGTCCTCGCGTTCTTCGCGGCGAATTTATGAACGGGTGTCAGCAATGAGAACAGGCGGAAAGAGGAGATGGGCGCCGGTGGGGAATAACCTCACCGGCGCCCATCGGCGTCAGGCTACACCCTTTAGTCCTCCTGGCCCCGTGCCCCTACGCCGGCTCCTGGCGGAGGAACGCACCCGTAAACGAGGCCGGCGCCTGGGCCACCGCTTCCGGCGTGCCTTCGGCGATGAGTTGGCCTCCGGCCTCGCCGCCTTCGGGGCCAAGATCGATGATCCAGTCGGCGGCGCGGATGAGGTCGAGGTTGTGCTCGACCACGACGACGGTGTTGCCGGCATCGACCAGGCGTTGCAGGACGGACAGCAGCCGCGCGGTATCGGCCATGTGCAGGCCGGTGGTCGGCTCGTCGAGTAGATAGAGCGTTCGCCCGCCGGCCCGGCGGCCCAACTCCTTCGCCAGCTTGACGCGCTGCGCTTCCCCGCCGGAGAGCGTCGTCGCCGGTTGGCCCAGTTGCAGGTAGCCGAGGCCCACATCGACCATGAGTGCCAGCCGGGACGCGGCGGCGGGCACGTCCTGGAAGAGCGCCAGCGCCTCCTCAATCGTCATCTCCAGCACGCCGGCTATGTCGTGGCCGCGATACTGGACCGCCAGCACGTCGCGCTTGAACCGCCGCCCCCGGCACGCCGGGCAGCGCACCTGCACGTCGGGCAGGAAATGCATCTCCATCATTAGGACGCCCGCGCCCTCGCAGCGGTCGCAGCGGCCGCCCGGCACGTTGAACGAAAAGTGGCGGGCCGACAGCCCGCGCCGGCGCGCCTCCGGCGTGGCGGCAAAGGCGTCGCGGATCGGCCCGAAGGCGTCCGTATAGGTCGCGGCGTTCGACCGCGCCGTGCGCGCCAGGGCGGTCTGGTCCAGCGTCACCACGGTGTCCAGGTACTCCCAGCCTTCGATAGCATCATGTTCGCCGGGCGGGTCGCTCGCCTCATGAAAGTGCCGCCGCGCTGCCCGATCCAGGATGTCGAAGATCAACGACGACTTGCCGGAGCCGGACACGCCCGTGACCGCGACGAGCGTTTCGAGCGGCAAGCCAACCGTGAGATTCTTCAGGTTATGCGCCCGCGCCCCCCGAATGACCAACCGCCGCTCGTGCCCCGACCGCCGCTTTTCGGGTCGCGGGACGGCGGCGTGCCCTGATAGATACTGCCCAGTGATCGAGTCCGCCTGGGCGGCCACCTCGTCGGGCGATCCGGCGGCGACGACCCGCCCGCCGTACTTGCCCGCGCCGGGGCCAATGTCGATCAAATAGTTCGCCTGGCGCATCATCTCCAGGTCGTGCTCGACCACAAGCACGGTGTTGCCGAGATCACGCAGATCGCGCAGTACCTTGACCAGCCGCCCCGTATCGCGCGGGTGCAGGCCGATGGTCGGCTCGTCCAGGATGTAGAGCACGCCCGTCAGGCCCGAACCGAGCAACGCGGCCAGGCGCAGGCGCTGCGCCTCCCCGGCGGACAGCGTCGGCGCCGCGCGTTCCAGCGTCAGGTAGCCGGCGCCCACATCCACCAGGCGCCGCACCCGTTCCCGCAGGTCGGCGACAACCGGTTCGGCGATGCGCCACTCATCCGGCGCCATGCCGTCGCGTAGCCCGGCGATCCACTCGGCCAGCCGGTCCAGCGGCAGGTGGGAGACGGCGATGATGTCCTGGCCCGCCACCGTCACCGCCCGGCTTTCCGGCCGCAAACGGGTGCCCTGGCAATCGGGGCAGGTCTGCTCGAACACGTACTGCTCCATCTTTTCGCGGTAGCCCGCGTCGCCCACATGCTCGCCGTACCGGCGCAGCAGGCTAGTGGCGACTCCTTCAAACCGGCCCTGCCGCAGGGTCGGCGGCGGCGGCGTGTGCGGGAAGTGCCGGCGGAAAGGAGCGCTCTCGACCCCGTGGAACAGCAGGTCGCGCTGGACCGGCCCCAATTCCTTGACCGGCAGGGCCGGGTCGAACACGAACCCGTAATGCGCGCCCGCCGCCCGCAGCGCCGCGGCATAGCGCGGGATAATGATCGGGTCCCAGCCGTAGACCGCGCCCTGCTCGATGCTGCGCTCCCCGTCCACCAACTGCTCGACGCGCGCCTCATGCACGACGCCCAGCCCGGTGCAGGTCGGGCACGCCCCGGCGGGTTTGTTGAACGAGAAATGGGCCATGATCAGGTCGGGCACCAGCGTGCCGCAGTTGGGGCAGGGGTAGGTGTCGCCGTCCTCCGGCGCCTGGTCCGCGCCCGTCTCCCCGGCGTCGTCGTCCCAGCCCTCGGCTTCGACATCCTGCGCCGGGGGGATGTCGGCGCCGCAGGCCGGGCAGGGCCGGTGGCCGAGCCGGGCAAAGAGCACGCGCAGGTAGGTGAACACCTCCGTGACCGTGCCCACGGTCGAGCGCGGGCTGCGGTTGGTGCTGTGTTGATCGACGCTGATGGCCGGTGACATGCCGACGATGGCGTCCACCTGCGGCTTGCTCAACCCGAACGTGACAAACCCAAGCGATCCGAGAAATTGCCGATGGCTCTCCTTGAAGAGCGTGTCAAAAGCCAGGGTCGATTTGCCCGACCCCGACAGGCCAGTCAAGACCACCAGTTGGTTTCGCGGGATGCTGAGCGTGATGTTCTTGAGATTATGGAGCCGCGCGCCTTTGATCGTGATGGCATTCTGGTCCAATATGGCCCTCCTGTCTCATGAGGCGATTAAAAGTGGGGATTTGATTATACTCGCCGCCCAAACGACAGGGCAACCGACCGCAGGGGTAGATCGCCCTACGGAGAAAGTCGCAGTTTCCGCACACCCCTATCGGTGGCGCGCGGGTTGCAGAGGACGTTACGGCTTGCGCTCCAAGCGGACTTACGAACGTGGCTTACACGCCCCGATAAGGAGGACCCGATCCCGATGAGCAACGAGCACCCGGATGCGAACGACAACCGCAGCATGCGCGAGCGGATGCTGGCGGGCGATCTGTACATCGCCGACGATCCCCAACTGGCCGCCGCGCTCCAACGGGCGGCTATCCTCATGCAACGCTTCAACAACAGCGATCCGGCCGACCCCGCCGCCCGGCGCGCGATCCTCCGGGAACTGGTCGGCTTCCTGGGCGAAGGCGCCGAGGTGCGCCCGCCGCTATGGTGCGATTACGGCTCCCAGATTCAGATTGGCGCGCGCACCTTCATCAACTACGGCGCGGTGTTGCTCGATGTCGCGCCGATCACTATCGGCGAGGATGTGCAGGTCGGGCCGAACGTCCAGTTTCTGACCCCGACGCACCCGGTGGCGCCGGAACCGCGCCGCGCGAAATGGGAAGCCGCCCAGCCGATCACCATCGGCAACAACGTCTGGCTGGGCGGCGGGGCGATCATCCTGCCGGGGGTCAGCATCGGCGAGAACACGGTGGTGGGCGCGGGCGCCGTAGTGACAAAGGACCTGCCCGCCAACGTGGTTGCCGTGGGCAATCCGGCTTGCGTGATCCGGGAGTTGTAACTATCGCGCCGGGCGCGCTCAAGCAGACGCGACGCCGGGGGGCAGCAGCGCCTGGAGCAGGCGGGCGCGGTTGGCGATGCCCAGCAGGCGCCCCTCGGCGTCCACCACGGGCAGCACTTTCACCTCGCGCGACAGCATCAGGTCGATGGCGGCGGGAATGGGCATTTCGAGCGGGGCCGTCACCACCGGCTGGGTCATCACGTCGCGCGCCATGCCGGGACTGGTCGCGGCCAGCGGCGGCTGCGCGCTGGACCCCAGCAGCGACAGCCCTTCGCGCAGCATTTCCAGCAGCCCGTGGCGGGCGGGCGTACCCACCCGGCCCACCAGGTCGGCGTCGGTGATGATGCCCACCACGTGGCGGCGCTCGGCGTTGTCGATGACCACCACCCGGCGCGCGCCGCCGCTGCCGACCAGCCGATCCACGACGGCGGGCAGCGGCGTATCCGCCGTGACGGTGGGCACCTCCGTGAGCATCACCTCGCCCAGCGTGCGCCCCTGCGCGGGCAGCGGCGCGGCGCCGGCGGCCCCGCCCGGCGGCGCCACATGGCTGGCCGCCTTCAGAATATCGAGCCGCCCCACGATGCCCAGCAACCGCCGCTCGCGATCCACCACCGGCAGGCGCTTGACGCCCTGCTGGACCATCTGCTGGGCGGCGTCGCGCACGGTGGCATCCGGCCCGATCACGGCCTCCGGGCGGCGGCCCATCACATCGCGCGCCGTTTTGCCCCCGGCGCGCACCTCGCGCAGAAGCTCGTCCAGCCCGGCCCCGCCCTGCGCGCGCACCGCTTCCAGCACGCTGAGCCGCACGCCCAGGTCGGCCTTCTCCAGCAGATCCACGTCCGTGACCATGCCCAGCACCCGGCGCTCGGCGTCGACCACGGGCAGCGCCTTGTAGTATTTGTTGAGCAACAGCGGCAGCAGGTCGGCGACCGGCGTATCCGGCGTCACCGTCACCACGTTGGTCTCCATGATCTGGCGCAGGCGTAAATGATCGCCGTGGACCGCGCGCCGGTCGGGGTGCAGCGACCGCGCCACGGCGAGGTCCGTGACCGTGATCAGCCCGCCACCCGCGCCCACCATCTCGTCCAGGTGCGGCAGCAGCGCGGCGATGCGGGGGGCCGTGTCCACCACCAGGATCATCACCGGCAGGTTGGGCACCACATCGACCAGGTTGTTGGTGTGGATCGTCCGTCCGGCGGCGCTATAGCCGGCCACGCCCTTCAGCACGGTCGCGCCCGCGCCGCCGTGCGCGCGCACCAGTTCGAGGATGGCCAGGTAGAGCGGCTGCCGGTGCCAGTGGTCCTGGTCGCACATATACCCGGTGAGTTGCTGCATCGCCGTCCCGGCGCCGGCGCCGGGAGTGGCCGGCGTCTCCATCGCACGCCCTCCTATGCCAAC
>JAICKM010000974.1 GCA_025927935.1 Chloroflexia bacterium
ATTTCTGCGTTAGGTGCGGTCATGAACGCCCAACAACAGCCAGTAGACCGCGCCGAATCAGGGCCGATGGGGCCACGGGAGGAACAGCACCCGCATGGCGGCGACTGGCTGCGCGATATTGTCTTTGGGCTGAATGACGGCCTGGTGACCACCCTCGTCTTCCTGATGGCGGTCAGCGAGCTGGCGCCCCAGCGGTTACTGTTGATCGTGTTGGGGGAAGTGAGTGCCGGCGGGATCTCTATGGCCCTCGGCGGTTATCTCTCCGCGCGGACGGCGCAGCAGGTGCTGGACCAACGCATTGCGACCGAACGCTTTGAGATCCAGCATGAACCAGACGAGGAACGCGCTGAGTTACGCGCGATCTATCGGCGCAAAGGGTTTCGCGGAGCGTTGCTCGACCGCATTATCGCGTATCTGACCGCGAACGAGGAGCGCTGGCACCGGGCGCTGATCACCGACGAACTGGGCCTGGTGGAGGAGACACGCGATAATCCCTGGCGGCAAGCCGCGCTCATTGGGCTGGCCTTTGTTATCGGCGGCTTAATCCCCACCGTCCCCGTGCTGCTCGGTTTACCGGGCGTGCGGTGGTGGGCCTATGGCCTGACTGCCGCCACGGCGTTGACCCTGGGCGCCATCAAGGCCCGCTACACGGGGAAGAACCCGATCGGATCGGGGCTGGAATTTCTGGTGGTGGTGACGGTTGGCACGCTGGGGGGCATGGGGATGGGATTGCTGTTACATGCGGGCTAGGCTGCTGCCCACCCATATCTCGAAGACCGGGGCGATGCGTACCCGGCCATCTCGTGGGTGCGATCCAGGCTCGCCGCACCCCCTAAAAGTACTATCCCCAAATAGCCCCGATAGGGGCCTTTCATCTATTGCCTGTAGATCGATAATGCTGTAGATTTATACTGAAAGTATCATCTCCAGGATCTGGAGACCCCCGGCTACGCGACCGCCCCCGCTATCGGAAAACCTCACACCGCGCCAAGAGCGTTTACGTCTGCCGGGGCCTGGAAAGGAAGCTATGGGCGAATCTCTTACCAACCCGGCAGCTCCCGGCAACGATGCGCTGCCCATTACCCTGGCCGATGTGCAGGCCGCCCAGGCCCGTGTGCAGGCGGCCATCGTGCGCACGCCGCTGCTGCGGCTGCGCGGCCCCGGCATCCCGGAAACCGCCGCGGTCTGGTTGAAGCCGGAGAATCTGCAACTGACCGGGTCCTTCAAGCTGCGGGGCGCCTACAACAAGCTGGCTTCGCTGCGCGCCGAGGAGCGGGCGCGCGGCGTGATCGCCTATTCGAGCGGCAACCACGCGCAGGGCGTGGCCTGCGCCGCCCATCTGCTCGGCGTCCATGCCACCATTGTCATGCCCGAAGATGCCCCGCCGGTGAAGCTGGCCGCCACGCGGGGCTGGGGCGCTGATGTAGTGCTCTGCGCGCCCGGCTCGGAAGCCCGGCGCGAACTGGCCGAAAAGCTGCAACGCGAGCACGGCTACGTGCTGGTGCCGCCCTACGATGATCCCCTGATCATGGCCGGGCAGGGCACAGCTACGCTGGAGATCCTGGCGGACCTGCCTGATCTCGACCTCCTGGTGTTGCCGTGCGGCGGCGGTGGCTTGCTTAGCGGCAACGCCACCGCGCTCAAGGGCTTGCGTCCACGAACCCGCGTGCTGGGCGTCGAGCCGGAGTTGGCCGCCGACGCCAACGCTTCCCTGGCCGCCGGGCATATCGTGCAGTGGACAGGCGAACAGACGGGCCGCACCGTCGCCGATGGGCTGCGCACGCAGTCCATCGGGCAGCGGCCGTGGGAGGTGATCAGCCGCCTGGTCGATAGCCTGACCACAGTAAGCGAGGCCGCCATCCTGGACGGCGTGCGCTACCTGGCCCGCTATGCCCATCTGGTCGTCGAGCCTTCCGGCGCCGTTCCGCTGGCGGCGGTGCTGAGCGGGCAGGTGGACGTAACTTCCGGCTCTGTTGCGCTATTAATCAGTGGCGGCAACATCGAACCGTCCGCCCTGGCTGCAATTCTGGCGGGATAAGGCTGCCCGCCCTCTATTCTCTCCGGCTTTGGCATCATTCGATCTGCATCCGTACGACATCAAGATAGGAAAGATAGGAGATTCCCGACCCATGTTCTGCCCGCAGTGTGGTGCTCAGAATACCGAGACCGCCAAATTTTGCGCCGGGTGCGGCCGTCCGTTGCAAGCGGAAGCCGCCCGCGCCAATCCGGCGCCCGCCGCGCCGCCACCCGCATC
>JAICKM010000568.1 GCA_025927935.1 Chloroflexia bacterium
CTGCGGATGGCCGCTGCCAGCGAGGCCGCATCGTCCGGCCAGCGCTCGCCCGGCGTGAGCACGCGATACTCTAACTCCATGACTTCCTCCATAACGAGACAGGGCGCGATCCGGCGCCGGGATCGCCGGGCGTGGGCGCGGATTAGGCCAGGGCACGCGGCTAGCGGCGGGAGTCAGGGCCGTTCGCGGTTCCACACGTGGGCTGCTCCCCACCCGCCACAGGGCAGGAAACGTCCTCTTGATCCGTCCAGAACATTGGAATGCGTGAGCCGCGCACCGCGATGGTGCGGTTGAAGTCCCAGGCTGCCGGCGCTGAGGATGGTCGACATGATCGGGCGAGCGCCGCGACCGCACCGGTAGCGAGTCTAGTATAGCGTAAAATCAGCGCCGGTAGGGAGTCGTGTTGGGCACGGAGCGGTAGTACTTTATGGCTACGGCTCACCCGGACTATGGTCCGGGTCGCCGGGAAGAGTGCGGTGCTTCCTGGCATAGGACGGCACCGCGCAACCGGGTTGCTCGACAGAGTCTGCCAGTTTGGTCAAATCTCTACACATATTCGACCGATTCGGTGCTATAATGGTCCCGTTAATGATCCCAGCAGGACAGGCATGATGAGGAGGTTCCGGTGATGGCAGGTGATTTCAATCGCCAATCCGCAGATAACGAGTTTGAGCGCGGCAAGGCGCCCGCCGTGAGTGAGGCGGCGCGGGCAGCCGATGTTGGCGCGGACACGGCACCAGCGGTGCTGGCGCACCTGGCCGCGCACGAGAACAGCAGCGCGCGGGGCAATACCGGGGCGCGGGCGACCGCGATCCAGCGCATGCAGCACATGTACGGCAACCGGGCCGTGCAGCGGGTCTTGCAGCGCGCGGCGGCAACCACGGCGGAGCCGGAGGAGGATGTGGGGAGCCGGATCCACGCTCGCGCCGGGCAGGGCAGCAACCTGGACGGTGGCGTGCAGCGCCGGTTGGAGTCCGGCCTGGGCGCCGATTTGTCGCAGGTCCGTGTGCACACCGATCACGAAGCCGACCATCTCGCTCGTTCCGTCGATGCCGTGGCCTTCACCACCGGATCGGACATCTTTTTCCGCGCGGGCACCTATAATCCCGGCACGCCGGAGGGCCTGCACTTGCTGGCTCATGAGGCGAGCCATACCGTGCAGCAGGCGGCGGGGCCGGTGGCCGGGACCCCGGCGGCCGGCGGTGTCGCGATCAGCGATCCGGGCGACAGTTTCGAGCAGGCCGCCGAGCAGGCCGCCGCCCGCGTGACCCAGGGCGCCCCGGCGGCGCCTGCCGCGCCGGCCACGGCTGCCGGGGCGGCGGGATCCCCGGTGCAGCGGGCGGCGGAGGAAGAGGAAGAACCGCTCCAGGCGATGCGCCCCGCGACCTATGCCGCGGTACAGCGGGCGGCGGAGGAAGAAGAAGAGCCGCTTCAGACCATGCGCCCAGCCACCTACGCTGCGGTACAGCGGGAGGCGGCAGAGGAAGAAGAAGAGCCGCTCCAGGCGATGCGCTCGGCGACATTTGATGCCGTGCAGCGGGAGGCGGCGGGCGAGCAGGTGGAGCAAGAAGAGGAAGAATAGATCCAGCCAGATGTCTGAGTCCTGCCCGCTATGACTTATTCTGATGGCAAGGACACAGCGCGGGTAGGATCCACTGTTGGCCCGCCCCCAGGCCGGGCGCATACTCTGCGAACTTCTCACGTGGCCCCCGCTTGGGCGGGGGCCACGCTATAGGCGGTAGCACGCCCCGCGCAGCAATCACCCCTTCCCGTCGGGTATACTAAACCCGGAGCGGCCCCAACATCCGTATTCCAGGTATACCCGTGGTTCGCCCCGGTGTATGGCTCCATCTCGGGACCGCCCGGCAACATCGCGCATCCCCTGTAGCATGAGATGGCGAGCGTTCTCCCCCCGCCGGTTTGCCCATAGCGGCCCACCGGCGGCTCCTGCCACCGAAAGGAGCATGTCTTCATGCTTGATACCCTCACCGGCCCGCCGGTTTACTATGCCCAGCACGGCCCGATCACTGACCCTGGCCCTTACGCGCACCTCTTCGCGGGCTTGCCCACCGATATCCACGCGCTGGCAGCGGTGGTGCGCGGCCTGCTCTTTCACTATCACGAGGGCGGGATCTATGAGCACGAAGTGTCGCTTGCCCGCGTGCGCAACGACGCGGCGCGCACCGTGGTCGAGATGCTGGAGAAGATCCGCGCGCGGAACGATGCGCCGCTCACCGTGGCGCGGCCGTTGGCGCAGCGGCTGGTCGGTTGTTGCCGCGATTATGCCGTGCTGCTGACAGCGATGTTGCGCCACCAGGGTGTGCCCGCCCGCACGCGGTTCGGCTTCTCGCGCTACTTCACGCCCGACTTTGCCTGGGATCATGTGGTCTGCGAGTACTGGAACGCCGCCCAGGCGCGCTGGCTGCTCATCGATGCCCAGCAGGATGCGCTGCACTGCCGGAGAAATCACCTGCCCTGCGATGCGCACGACATCCCGCATGCGGCGTTTCCCTTTGCGGGCGCGGTGTGGCAGCAAGCGCGCGCCGGGACCATCGACGCCGCCCGCTATGGCTTTGATCCGCGCCAGGCCGGCATGTGGGTGATCCAGGCGTACCTGGTCCACGATCTGGCCGCGCTGAACAAACGGGAGATGTTGATCGGCGACGTGTGGGGGCCGGCGAAGCGCGGACCGTCTGACCCGGTGTCCGGTCGTGACGCGACCCTGCTTGATCAGGTGGCCGCGCTCACGCTGACCGGCAACAGGGGTTTCGCCGCCGTGCGCGCTATTTACGAGTTCCACCCGGCGTTGTACGTGCCGCCGGCCGTCGATCACTACAGCCTGGCGGAAGAATTCCAGGCGGGCGTGCCGGTTGCAGTCTAGGCCGGTCGCCCGCCCCGCGAAGCCGTGGACCCCCTGATCATGACTGCCAGCCCGGACGAAGGACGCACTGCATCCCTGGCTGGGGACTTCAGGCTCTAGGCGACGGGGCCGGTTTTTCCTATAATCAGCGGGAGCGGTTTCCGCGCTCTGGGATCGCATTGAGCCCCCCGGGGCGGGGCTGGAACGGAGATTTTCTTATGGGGGGACGGATCACCCACTGGCCCATCACCGCCGCGCCGGCCCGGCAGGATGGGGATCAGCTACAGAGCTATCAGGCGCAGCTTTTTTCCATGGTGTTGCGCTGGACCTTCCTCGTCAGCCTGATCCTCACCATGTCGAACCTGGGGCAATTCGCCGCGACCCGGTTGTGGCCCGCTGCACTGCTGACCGTGGTCTACGGCGCGCAAACGGTGTTTGTTGGGTGGCTGTGGCGCCAGGTCCGCCGTTCCCCGCGCACCCACCTGCTCCCCCTCTACATCATGACCACGATGGGCGTGATCGCGCTGACTATGATGTTTGTGGTCGATGCCGTCATCATCGGCAATGCCCTGGGGCTATGCCTCATGCTGCTGCTGGCTATTGTCTGGCAACCGCGCGAGCGCACTATCTACTGGACGGGCCTGGCCGTGTTGCTCTACATCGCCGCCGTGGGCTTACGCGATACGGGGTGGTTTCCAATCATCCCGCCCGGTCCACTGGCCTGGAGCGGGCTGTATTTTAGCCCGGCGCTCGGCCTCATCCTGTCGGCGGCCGTCATGCAGAATTTCACCGACCGGTTGCGCCAGGCGCTGGCCCAGAGCGAGCACGCCCGCCGCGCTCTGGCCGAGTCGCATCAGGCCCTCAGCGCGCGGACCCGCGAATTGGAAGCCGAGCGCACCGCCTTGCATGAGGCATTGGACGAGATCCGGGAACGGCAGCGCGCCGAACTCGCGCTGGTCCAGGCGAAAGAAGTGGCCGAAGCAGCCAACCGGGCTAAAAGTATCTTTCTGGCAAATATGAGCCACGAGCTGCGGACTCCGCTCAACGCCATCATCGGCTACAGCGAACTGTTGCAGGAAGAGGCGGTAGAAGCGGGGCATAAGGACATCGTGCCGGATCTCAAGAACATCCAGACCGCCGGTATGCACCTGCTGGGCGTGATCAGCAGCATCCTGGATCTCTCCAAGATCGAGGCCGGGAAGATGGATCTCTACCTGGAAGCGTTCCCCATCGCGAAACTTGTGGACGAAGTGGTGCGCACCACGCAACCCCTCCTGCGGCAGAATGCCAACCGCCTGGATGTGGACTGTGCCCCGGACCTGGGCACCGTACATACCGACCGCCTCAAAACCCGCCAGATCCTATTGAACCTGCTGAGCAATGCCACCAAGTTCACCGACCACGGCGCCATCACGCTGACGGTACGGCGCGAATCGGCATCCGGTGGTGAGTGGATCGTCTTTCAGGTAGCCGATACGGGGATCGGCATGACCGCCGCGCAGATCGGCGACCTGTTCCAGCCGTTCATGCAGGCTGATCCCTCCACGACCCGCAAGTACGGCGGGACCGGCTTGGGCCTGGCCCTGTGCCGCCGGCTTTGCGACATGCTGGGTGGCACGATCTCCGTGGTCAGCGAGTTGAGGCAGGGCGCCGTCTTCACCGTGCGCCTCCCTGTCGAGCATAGCGCGCCGGATGCCGGCTGAACCACCACCGAATTACCGCCTGGCCCCGGTGTTGGGGAGCGGTGGCGCGCCCGGTAGCGTTCGCCGCTCGGTAAGGGTATACTGAGGCACGCCGGAGAAACAGGACGCTTCCGCGGGCGGCCTCGAACGAGCCGGGCGCCGCGGAACGATTGTTGCCGTGGGGAGGCCCATGCCGTATCGTACCAGCCCGCAGACCGCCGAGCGCAAAG
>JAICKM010000464.1 GCA_025927935.1 Chloroflexia bacterium
AGGAAGCGGCCCTGCTGACCGACCGCCTGGCCCAGAACCCGGAGCAGATGCTGACCACGATGGCCCACGAGGAGTTGGGCATTTCGCAGCAGGGCTTCCCCAATCCCATGATCTCGGCCTTGTCGGCCACCGTGTCCACGGCGGTCGGCGCGTTCATCCCGATCATCCCGTTTTTCTTTATGCGCGGCTACCCGGCGATGATCGCCGCCGCGCTGATCAGTATCGTGGCCCATTTCGCCGTGGGCGCCGCCAAGACGTTCGTGACCGGCCGCAGCCCGTGGGCCAGCGGCATGGAAATGACGATTGTGGGCGCCGTCGAGGGCCTGATTACCTATCTCATCGGCCTGGCCCTGGGCGGGCTGGGCGCCTGATGCGGGAACCGGTCCGTCGCCGGGTTCCCATACGGAAGCGAGGTCATCTGTTCTGAGGTCTCTATTTGCAAAGACACATACTGTTGCGGCGCAGAGCGCCGTCGAACCGCCGGTGGCCCCGCTCGCCCCGGAAGTGGTCCCGTCTCCCGGCGCGCGGCTGCGCCGGGGACGGCGCGCGGGCTTGAGTTGGGTCGACGTCGCGTTGTGTCTGCTCGGCTGCGGCGTGGTGCTGCTCTGGCTGGAGAGCTACCTGGGCGTCTACATGCCCGATGACGCCTACATCACCTACCGCTACGCCGAGAACCTGGCCGCGGGCAACGGGCTGGTCTTCAACGCGGCGGCGCCGCCGGTGGAAGGCTACAGCAATCTCTCCTGGATCGTGCTGCTGGCCGGGCTGGCCCGGCTGGGCCTCGACCTTCCCGTCTGGGCGGCGAACCTGGGGCGGGTGCTCAGCCTGCTGAACCTCGTGCTGGTCTACGCGCTGTCCTACCGCATCGTCCGCAAGCGGGGCTGGGCGCTGGTCGCGCCGGCGCTGCTGGCGCTGACGGCGCCCTATGCGCTGTGGGCGCGCGGCGGGCTGGAGACCATGTGGTATACCACCTTGATGCTGCTCAGTCTCTGGCTGATGTGGCTGGCGCTGGGTCGCCGCTACTGGGCGTTCCCCCTGGCCGCCGCGGCGCTGTTTTTGCTCGCGCTGACCCGCCACGACGGCGCGATTCCGATGGGCGTGAGCGGGCTGGTCGTGCTGATCTGGGTGCTGCGTGGGCACGCACAGCCGCGCCTGCCGGATGGCCCGCCACCCGCGCGGGGCCTCGCCGCCTTGCGCACACGGGGCGCCTGGGTAGCCCTGGGCAGCTTTGCCGCGCTGGCCGCCATCTTCCTGACCTATACCTGGTGGCGCAGCCAGTATTTCGGCCAACTGGTGCCCACGCCCTTCTTCTCGCGACTCGGCGGCACCCTGACCGACCCCGGCGCGGTGGGCCACACCCTGGCGAGCTATTTTACCCGTGGCGCCCATTATTCAGCCTATGGCGACCTGCTCGTCCCCACGCTGGCGGGTGCGGCGCTCGGCTTTTTCGGCTTCCGCCGGCCCGGCCTGCGCGACTGGCTGATTATCGGCTGCGCCGCGGGCCTGTCGTTCCTCTATTTCATCTCCGAATCGTATAACCCCGGCATCCGCTACATGGTGCCGGTGCTGCCACTGTTCTACCTGTATGCCCAGTTGCCGCTGATCGCGCTGCTGCATAAGGCGTGGCGGGCGGCCGGGCGTGGCCTGCGCGGCACGGCGGCGATGGCGGCGACCGGGCTGGTCGTAGCCCTGTTCCTGCTGGTCATGGCCCCGCGCACCGCCGACGACGGCCAGCGGGCCGAAGCGGCCAAGCTGGCCTCGCTGGTGCCGCTGGGCCAGTGGTTGCACACCTTTGCCCCGCCCAAAGCCGTCGTCGCCTTGCAGGACATCGGCGTGGTGGCCTACTATTCGGGCATCCGCATTATCGACAACAACCCCGGCGCACTCACCAATGGCGACCTGATCTACCGGGCCGGCGCCGAAGGCTTTGCCGACCTCACGCTGGACAAGCGGCCCGAATTCCTGGTCTTCACCTCCGGCTCCTATGTGCAGCCCAAGTTCTACCAGGAGTTCGCCACCCTGCCACAGGATCCGCGCTTCCTGCAAGGCTATGAGCTATACGGCAAGGTGAAATACTGGGCCGACCGCTGCTACTGGGTCTACAAGCGCGTGGACGTGACCCTGCCCGCCGCCGCCCAGACCGCTTTCCCCACCAGCGACTGGTAAGCCGGGCCAGTGTGCAGGGTGTGTGCCGCCCGGTACCGCCGGGCGGCACCATGGCCGCTGTAGGAGCCGGTTTCAAGCCGGCTCGTGCCCGGCCACATCGCCAATTCGCCGCTTGCGTCATCGACCGGACGATATCTTACAATGTCCCAGGTAGAATAAGTGCCTCACTTTATCCCCACTTTACCCTCACTTTACCCCCACCTTACTGCCTACTTTGTGACACAAATGTTATGCGGTTATCGTTGCTTTTGCTTTGTCGCTTTTGGTACAATCCGGTCTGTGCGTCACCCCTCACGCCTAACGGCAAGGATTGGCCCTAGCCTCCGGTGAGTAGAATACGCATCCGTTAGCCCCCCCGCCACGTGTGCGGACCGTCACTCCGCGTGTGGATCATCGGTGGCTGGGCCGGCGGGATCGAAGCTTGGTAACTGGCGAACGCCGGGCTTTGTTATGTCGCACGCCTGTTGCCCTGGTGGTGCTGAGGCCAATTCAGCGTCGATCCGCGCGGTTTCCGCGGGACCAAGGCCGGGTCTGTGCCCACTTGAAGGAGTAGTGTTCGCTATATGCGTAGTATTGAACCTTATTTATCCCTGTCGTGCCGCCCTCGTCGTCCCGCTCTTCTCACGCTTTTCAGTCTCGCTTGTTTCACCCTTGCCGCTGCGCTGAGCGTGCCCTTCGCCACTCCGGCGGGCGCCGCGCCGTTGAGCACGAGCGGGTCGATCTATTTCAGCCAGACCAAGCACACGGCCAGCAACGGCTTCCTGAGCTTCTGGCTCGCCCACGGCCAGGCCGAGCGCTGGGGCTATCCGATCACCGATGAGTTCCAGGAAAACGGCATCACCGTGCAATATTTCGAGCGCGGGCGCCTGGAATACCACGCCAATGCGCCGGCCAATGCGCGCATCACGGCCAGCCTTACCGAGAGCATGCTGGTGGGCAGCCGCCGCTTTCAGCCGGGGCCGGCGGTCCGCCCCACGAGCTACGAGACTTATTTCCCGCAGACCCAGCACACGCTGCGCGGCAGCTTCTACAATTATTGGCGCAGCCACGGCGACCTAGCCTCGTTCGGCTACCCGATCAGCGAGGAGTTCGCGGAGGGCGGCCATACGGTGCAGTACTTCCAGCGCGCCCGCTTTGAGCTGACCCGCGACGGCGGGATCTGGCTGGGCCACATTGGTCGCGAATTGCTCGATCTGCGTAACGTCGAGGCAGCGGCCACCGCGGCGGCCCGCCCCGGCTTCGAGATGAGCTTTAACGGCGGCTCGACCTGGTTTCCCGGCAACTGGGACCGCATCATCAGCCTGAATCAGATCTGGGGCAACCTGCCGAACGGCTACAAAGGCTACGGCTTCTACGCCGCGATGCCCGCCGACCTGAACCTATACGGGCGCTGGGGCCGCGTGACGCGCGGCGACAAGAGCATCTGGGTCCAGTTCGTGGACGTGATCGACTGGAAGGACATCAACCAGGTGCGCGCCGACGGCAAGGTGATCGACCTGGGCACCGAGAGCTTCCAGCAGTTCGCGCCGCTCAGCGCCGGGGTGATCCGGGTGACGGTCGATGTCGCCTGGCCGGGCTTCCAGCCCGAATTTGCTCACTGAGCGCCGATCGCCGGAGTGTCGCTAGCCGGGGCCGGGGAGATTTGCTCCCCGGCCCCGCTGCTTTCTGGTTCCCTGACCTGCCCGCCGCCGCACGCATCGTGTATAATGAGCAGCAAATCGCCGGAGGCCCTGCCGCATGCCCACTACCGCCGCGCCCAATCGCTCGTTGCCGTTCGTCGATTGGTATCTACTGCCCGAATCGTACTCCACCCAACTTGTCAACCAGTATATCGACCGCTACGCGCTCCAGCCGGGCGACACGGTGCTCGATCCCTTTGCCGGGGCCGGCACGACCGTGGTGGCGGCGCGCTTGCGCGGGCTGCACGCCCTGGGTGTGGAGATCAACCCCTTCCTGGCCTTCGCGGCGCGGGTCAAAACCCAGTTTTGCTACGACCTGCCGCGCTTGCAGACCGACGTAGCCGCGCTGCTGGTGCGGGTTGATGCCGCCCTGGCCGGGCCGGTCCCCGATTTTCCGCTGCCCACCATGCCGCGCCTGGAGCGCTGGATCTATCCCCATGTGGCCCGGCGGCTGTTGAGCGTGCGCGCGGCCATCGCCGAGATCGCCGAACCGGCGCACCGCGATTTCTGCCTGCTGGCCCTGGCCGCCATCCTGCGCCGCTGCTCCAACATGAAGCTGCTGCCGCATTCCTTCGGCACCCGGCTCGACCGCAGCGCCCCGCCGATTCGGACGATGCTGGCGGCGCACCTGGCGAAGATGCTCGCCGATGTGGCCGGGCTGCCCGTACCGCCGGAGGGCTACGGCGAGATCATGCTGGGCGATGCGCGCGCCCTCGCCGCGCCGGACCATCCCCTGTTGCCCGCCGCGCTCGCCGTCACCTCGCCGCCCTACCTGAACAACCTCGACTACACCATGCAGACCCGGCTGGAACTGTTCTTCCTCGGCTTTGTGGACGACATTGCCGATGTGCGCCGCATCCGCAAACGGATGCTGGTCTGCGACGCCAAGGCCGTCTACCCCGAGATCGAGGACTACCAACTGGTGACGGACCACGCCGAGGTGGCCGGGCTGGTGGATGCGTTGCGCGAGAAGCACGCCGCGAAGAACTGGGGCTGGGACTACCCGCTGATGGTGGGGCAGTATTTCGGCGGCATGCGGCGGGTGCTGGCGGGCGTCCATCGCGCGCTGGCGCCGGGCGGCCGCCTGGTGCTGATCACCGGCGAGTCGGCGCACAGCGGCATCCTCGTGCCGGTGCCCCGCCTCACCGCCGAACTGGGCGAACTGACCGGCTTCCGCGTCGAGTCGATCCAGGTGCTGCGTACCCGGCGCAGCCCCTCCCACGGCCTGCCCATCGCCGAGTCGGCGGTCACGCTGCTGCGGGAATAGGGGTCGTTAAATCGGGGGAAACCAGAGCAGCGCTTCGTCGATCTCTGCTTATAACTTGCCTTTGTAGGTGGATGACCAACCCAGAAGCGCCCGCAAGCGTTGTCCCGGATTAAACCTAAAGACCCAGCTTTCGCGTTCAGGCCGAACGTAAAAGTTGCCCAAGCCGGTCAAAGTCACACTCTCACCCGCCTTGAAACTGTCGTACAAGGTCTCAACGAACCCATCCACCCATGCGGCAGCCGTAGCCTCATCAGCGTCCATACACTCGGCAAGACGGCGGACAAACTCGTTCTTCTGAGTACGCTTAGTCATCGCAGCTACTTTCCAGCAGGGTACTTGACTCCCTGAGTAGACTGGCACAAGTCACTTGTCACTCTGAGCGCAGCGAAGAGTCTCGTCTTTTCGCTTACGAGACGGAGATTCTTCGCTGCGCTCAGAATGACCATTTCGGTTGAGAGACTACTGAGTGACCAACCTCCCATGCCGTGTCCATCTAGGCGGGGGTGCTAGTACGGGTGTAGGGAGCACCGGGCCACTACTCCTTCAGCTTGTGCGGCTCCGGGGCGTACCACTCGATGTAGCCGCATTCCGTGCAAACCAGCACATCACACTCGGCACGCAGGTATATTGAGCGCCTTGAGATACTTTCCCCAATGCGCGTGGCTACTACAAGAGGGTAGGGGCTGGTAAGCGGCCCGAACTCATC
>JAICKM010000517.1 GCA_025927935.1 Chloroflexia bacterium
GCCGGAGCGGCGCAAGGAAGCGCGCAAATTGATCCGGGCGCTGATCGCCGCTGCGGAAGAAGTCCTCGATCCGATCGCGGCGAGCACCCCCGACGAGAGCTAGTTATCGCTGACGGCAATGGCGCGGTGCAGGGGCCGGTTTCAAACCGGCCTGCCACGCATGGGCTTCATAGTAACGTCGCGGTGTAGGGGCCGGTTTGAAACCGGCCTGCCGCCCACCAGCAGCACGGTGGGCAACGATTAATCACGGGAAGGACACGCCGGAGTGGCGGAATGGCAGACGCTGCGGTCTTAAACACCGCTGGCCGCAAGGCCGTAGGGGTTCGACTCCCCTCTCTGGCACCCTGATTATATGGCCCCACCTTTGCGCCGGAGCATCGAATGGCTGCTCCGGATCGCACTTGCCCTCGCGTCGCTGGTCATCGCACTCCAGGCCGACCTGATCCCCAAGCTGCTCCGTTCCCTGGCCGGGTGGGCCACACCCCAATGGCCGCCGCAAGCCACCGACGCCACCCCGCTGACGCCGGGCCTGCGCCTGGAAGACGGCTTGCATGGCCTCTATGCCACCCTCAGTCTGGGCCAACCGCTCCTGCCCTGGCTGGTCTGGATCGGCGCCGCCGCAGCGCTGCTCGCCCTGGCCCGTCCGGCCCGCGACACACGGCAGTCGCCGCGGGTGACGCCCGCGAGGCGGCCCCGCCGCCGGCTTGCCGCCAGTCTGCTGACCGGGGCCGTGCTACTGGCGATCCTGGGCATCGGGTTCGCAACGCGCACCGCCAATCTGCTGCCCGACGTGAACGGCACGTGGCCCGCCTCCAACTTCGACGAGCAGGTCTACTACACCAATGCCCGCCTGCTGGCCCAGGGGGAACTACCCTACCGCGACCATTTCCTGGCCCATCCGCCGGGCGTTGCCTATGCCCTGGCGCCCGGTCAGGCGGCCCAACCCGCATGGGGCGGGCCGGGCGCGTTTGCCGCGGCCCGCCAGTGGATGCTGCTGTTCAGCCTGGCCGCCATCCCGCTGATCTTTCTGGCCGCGCGCCGCCTCGGCGGCACCGGCAGCGGACTCCTGGCCGCCACCGTGCTGGCGCTCGACGGGCGGGTGGCCGGGGTGGCCGTGCTCGAAACCCTGGTCAACTTCTGGTCGCTGGCCGCGCTGGTGCTCTATCTCTACATACCCCCTGCTTCGTCGCGCCGCCGCCAGATGGGTTGGATTTTAGCTTGTGGGATATGTTGCGCGGCGGCGTTGCTGACCAAGATCCCCGGCCTGGCAATCGCGGGCGCGTTGCTGCTCCATGCGCTGCTGCGCCGCCGGCCCGCGGTAGCCGCCCGCCTGGGCGCCGCGACGCTGAGCGCCGCCCTGCTCGGCGTGCTGCCGTTTCTGCTGCCGGCGCCGGGCGCATTGCTGCGTCAGACCGTCTTCTTCCAACTATTGCGACCCCAGGAGGTGCACCCTGGGCTCGACCAGACGCTGCGCATCGCCGCCTATCCTGAAAGCCTGCTCACCACCCTGCTGGCTGCTGTAGGATTGAGCCTGCTGGCGGCCGCCGTCTGGGGTGCCACCCGGTCGCGCCCAGCGAACACCCACGCGGTGCGGCTCCAGGAGCAATTGGCCGAATGGCTGATCGCGCCATTATGGGCGTTGCCGGTGCTGGCCGTGTTCGTCTTCGGGCGCTCCTATCACGCGCCCTACTACGTGCAATGGGCCGCGCCGCTGGCTCTGCTGGCCGGGGCCTGCTGCGCCCGCCCTGTCTGGCGTGCCCTGCTGCCGGGCCGGCCCCAATGGCGCAGCCGCCTGGCGCTGGCCGGTCTGCCGCTGGCCGCCCTGGCGCTGTTGCCCCTCGGCGCCACGGCCTGGGCCGCCACCTTCCAGGTGCCGTCCGACACCGTCTACCTGCCCGCCGGGGCGGCCATCCGCGCCGCCACCAGCGAACGCGATCCGGTGCTTAGCTTCGATCCCGGTTACGCCTTCGTCGCCGGGCGGCCACCCGCCGTGGTCCCCGGCGGCGGCCGTCTGGTCGATAGCGCCGGGTACATGACCTACGCGGGCCTCGGCATCGACCGCCGGTCCTATGGCGACCTGCTGGGCCAGGTCTTGCGCTTTAACAAGTCGCGCAACGCGCCGGAGATCTTCCAATCGGCGCCCGCCCAGGCCGGCGTGCTCGGCGGCTTCTGGACCAGCCAGGTTGTGGTGGTGGACGGCAAAATCGGCCTGCCGCAACTCCGCGGGCAGACCCTGGCCCTGCTGGATAACCTCGCCACCGGCAAGCAAAACGTCGAGCACGTGAGCATCTACACCCTGGACCCATCCCCGCCCCAACCCCGCGCCATGGGGCCGCTCATCCTGCGCGCGCTGACCCTGGAGCCGCTCAACCCGGACGGCAGCGGGGCGGGCGCGGTGCTCCTGGGGGATGATCCCACCGATCTCGCTGTCCAGGCCGGCCAGGTGCTGCAACTCGGCTGCTACTGGCAGGCCCGGCCCGGCGCCCCCGACGTGCGCATCGTCATCCGCCTGACCACGGCGACCGGCGAGTCGCTCATACAGATCGACCAGTCCCCCGACCAGGACCAGGCCGCCACCCACCTCTGGAACCCCGCCTTCGTCTACCCCGACCTGCACAACCTGCCCATCCCCCCCACCCTGCCCCCCGGCGCCTACGGCCTGCAACTCGGCGTCAACTCTCCCGCAGGCGGGTTCGCCCCGGTCGCCATGCCGGTGCGGCTCGTGGTTGGGCCTTAAGTTATATCCAAGCGGATGTGTACAAAACCTGAGCCGTTTTGCTGCGCTACTGCGGGACAAGCAGAGTAATGTATGCGCCCCCGTTTTGCCTAAGATGCTGCTACCATGCTTTGTACTCAGACCCCTCATCTGCCTGCCGGAAGTTCCAAGGCGGCCAGCGGTCTCGGCCCTGGCCGTCTATTGTATCTATTGTTCCGAGAATGCGGTCTACATCTTGAAACAAGCGCCACGCGGCAAAAAGCAGTTCATCGGGCCAACCACCTTCCTCTGTAATTAGTCCTGCAATAATTCCTTGTGACTTAGTGAACTCCAGCGAGATCACCAGATCGTCTTTCAGACTTTCGAGTCGTCTATCCCTCTCAGTAAGGTATTGCACAACCTCTTGGGTAATCTCAGAAGAAAGCACCTCCATGGCGGTTGATACTAGAGGCTCTTCCTTCAATCTGATCGTCCACGCTCTTCGCCACCTGCCATCCGGCAACTGCTGCGGAACAGGCCATGTATGCGTTTTGATAAGTTGGGCATTATAATCATGCATGATAAGTACCTCAGTGGTATGTTTTGCCGAAAACGACTGAGATAGGAGTACCGTTGAGAGCAGGCTCTTCCCAATCAGTGATCACGCTTATTGTCGCCGATATGACGGGGTACGTCAAAATAGCTACTACTGTAGCGTATCGATTGCGGGGCGCCGTCCGCCATTCTTGCGCGCCCAGCGTAGCCTGTGCTATACTACCGCGGGGTCGCAGCGACCCATCCCGCCATGCCATCAGGAGGAAGACCGACACGCATGCCTGAACCGCCCGATAAGACAATTGAGCACCCGGCTACCGGCACCGCCGCCCGCATCACGCACCTGCGCGAACTGCGCGAGAAAGCAATGGAAGGCGGCGGGCCGCGCCGCATCGAGCAACAACACGCCAAGGGCAAACTGACGGCCCGCGAACGGATCGACCTCCTGCTGGACGAAGGCACCTTCACCGAACTCGACGCCTTTGTCGTCCACCGCAACAGCGACTTCGGCCTCGCCGAACAGCGCATCCTCGGCGATTCGGTTGTTACCGGCTTCGGGCGCATCGACGGGCGGCTGGTCTTCGTCTTCTCCCAGGACTTCACCGTCTTCGGCGGCTCGCTCTCGCTGGTCCATGCTGAGAAGGTCTGCAAGATCATGGACATGGCGATGAAAGCCGGCGCCCCGGTGATCGGCCTCAACGACTCCGGCGGGGCGCGCATCCAGGAGGGCGTGGACAGCCTGGGCGGCTATGCCGATATTTTCCTGCGCAACACCCTCGCCAGCGGCGTCATCCCCCAGATCTCGGCCATTCTGGGGCCGTGCGCGGGCGGCGCGGTCTACTCCCCGGCCATCACCGACTTCATCCTGATGGTCAAGGACACCAGCTACATGTTCGTCACCGGCCCCAACGTGGTCAAGACCGTCACCCACGAAGATGTGACCTTCGAGACCCTCGGCGGCGCTATGACCCACAATGCAACCAGCGGCGTGGCCCATTTCGCGCTCGACGGCGAGGAGCAAACCCTGCTGACGGTCCGCCGCCTGATGTCGTTCCTGCCCTCGAACAATGTGGACGACCCGCCGCGCCTGCCGCCCAGCGATCCCGCCGACCGCATGGACGAGGAACTGAACACCATCATCCCCGACCAGCCCACGCGCGGCTACGACATGAAAGCCGTCATCGGCCATATCGTGGATAACGGCGACTTTCTGGAAGTGCAGGAGCATTTCGCGCGCAACATCATCGTCGGCTTCGCCCGGCTGAACGGGCGCTCAGTCGGCATCGTGGCCCAGCAGCCGATGGTGCTGGCCGGCGTGCTCGACATCGACTCCGCCGACAAGGCCGCCCGCTTCGTGCGCTTCTGCGACTGCTTCAACATCCCGATCATCACCTTCGTGGACGTGCCCGGCTTCCTGCCCGGCGTCTCCCAGGAGCACGGCGGCATCATCCGCCACGGCGCCAAGCTGCTCTACGCCTACTGCGAGGCCACGGTGCCCAAGATCACGGTGATCACGCGCAAGGCATACGGCGGCGCCTATGACGTTATGTCAAGCAAGCATGTGCGCGGCGACATCAACTACGCCTGGCCCACGGCGGAGATCGCCGTCATGGGCGTGGACGGCGCGGTCAACATCATCTTCAAGGACCAGATCGAGAAGTCGGCCAACCCCGCCGCCACCCGCGCCCAGCTTGTCGCCGACTACCAGGCCAAGTTCGCCAACCCCTACATCGCCGCCGGGCGCGGCTATGTGGACGACGTAATCGAGCCGCGGACCACCCGCCCCCGGCTGATTGACGCACTCGAAATGCTGAAAACCAAGCGGGACTCCAACCCGCCCAAGACGCACGGGAACATGCCCTTATGATCCGCATTGAGACCATTGACCACGTCCAGATTCTCGCGCCCACCGGCAGCGAGGCGGACATCCGCGCTTTCTATGGCGGCATCCTGGACCTGGAAGAGATCGAGAAGCCGCCCGAGTTGCGCCC
>JAICKM010000228.1 GCA_025927935.1 Chloroflexia bacterium
GTCACCAGCCAGGCGATCTGCTGGGCGCCGCCGACCCCGGCCAGGGCGTCGGTGCTCAAATGGCCGACCAGCGCCGTATCCACCACGCCGATCATGGTCTGCATGAAGTTTTCGACAATCGAGGGCCAGGCCAGATTCATGACCCGGCTGCGGATCGACTTGCGCTCTGTCGCTGTGAGTGGCGCATCCGCCGCCGCCGCCGGCCCGGTTGCTTCCGGGGGAGCGGCCCGGCGAGCCGCGGGTAAGTTCCTGCGAGCAGGCCAAGCCAGCACGCTCCCATAGGAGATCAGTTTCTTCGCCAAGAGAAATCCATCCTTTGCATGTGGGGTTCGCGGCTTGAGTGGCCGGGGCCAAACCCTGACGTTTACGTTAATGTCCTTATATTATACCAAAAAACAGATATTTCGGATCTCCGTATTACCGCAATTCTTGATTCAATTTCTGCAACTTTGGATGGATATGCAACACGATCGAAGGTATCAAGGGACAGGCTGCCGGGGGGAAAGCAAACCGGACGCCGCGGGGGCGGCGTCCGGCACACGGCTTTGAGTGGGGGAGCGGACTAGCTGTCCAGCGCGGCCAGGTAGTCCACCAGGGCACTGGCAAACCCGCGGCGGGGCAGCGTCTGCTGCACCTGGGTTTTGAGGTTCTTCAGCACGACTTCGCCGCGCGCCAGTTCATCGGGCGCGACGATGGCCGCCAGCGGGATGCCGGCCCGGTCGGCATACTGGAGTTGTTTGCCCAGCTTATCGCTCGGATTGAGGTAGATCTCGGACGGGACATCGACGTGGCGGATCTCGGACAGCAGATGCAGCGCCTGTGGCAGCACCTCCCGGTTAAACGGCGCGACGATGATCTTGCTCACGCTGGCCGGCACATCGACCATGCCCAGGCTATCGAGCACGTCGATGATGCGTTCCAGGCCGAGGGAACTGCCGGTCGTCGGCAGGTCGCGGCCGCTGAACATGCCGACCAGCCGGTCGTAGCGCCCGCCGCCGCCCAGCGAGCCGATTTTCGGTTCCTCGACGTTAATCTCCCAGATCGGGCCGGTGTAGTAGTCAAGCCCGCGGGCCAGCGTCGGATCGACGCGGATGCGCCCCGCCGAGGGCGTCAGTGCGCTGACATACTCTACAATCTCGCGCAACTCGTGGACGCCTTCCAGGGCCGCCGGATCATCGGCCAGACGGGTTTGCAGGCGGTCCAGGAGGGTTAGGTTATCCAGGCCCGTGTCCGCAGTGGCGAATTCGAGCGCGCGCCGGGCCGCATCGGCGGGCACGCCGTAGCGGTCCATCTCGCTCAGCACGCCGTCGGGGCCGATCTTGGGCAGTTTGTCGATGGCGCGATAAATCGACCCCGCCTGCTCGGCGGGCACCCCGGCGTAGCGGGCCATGCCGGCCATCAGTTTGCGGTTGTACAGCAGGATGCTGTAGCCGGTAAAGCCAAGCGTATCCATAGCCTCGCTCAAGATGGAGAGGATCTCGGCGTCGGCGAGCATACTGGAGGTGCCGACGATGTCGATGTCACACTGGTAGAACTCGCGGTAGCGCCCCCGCTGCGGCTTCTCGGCTCGCCAGACCGGCGCCATGTGATAGCGCTTGAAGGGAAAGACGATGTTGTTCTGGTAGAGGCCGACGACCCGCGCCAGGGGCACCGTCAGGTCATAGCGCAGGCCCACGTCGCGGCCCCCGGCGTCCTGGAAGCGGTAGAGCAACCGCTCCTCTTCGCCGTACTTACCGGTCAGCGTCTCCAGATATTCAAGCGCGGGCGTATCGAGCGGCGCAAAGCCATGCTTCTCGAAGATCTCGCGCAACGTACTCATAATATGCTGGCGCAAAATCATCTGCGCCGGCAAGAAATCGCGGAACCCCTTGAGTAACTGCGGCTTGATCTGCTCGCTTGGCATGGAATTGTACCTCAAATTGCAAAATAACGAACGCCGGATGCTCCGGCACAAATGTGATAGATACGCTAATTATAGCACACGCCTGCGTGCCGGACCAATTGGGCGCGGGGCCACCCAGCGCTCATGCGATCGGCCACCCCCGGCGCTATAACAGCACGCACTTTCTATGGGCCGAATACTATCTGCGGAGGTCGATTCTGCGGTATAATCACAGTGATGGCTATGGAGGGAATCGGACCTGGCCGAGTCCGCCCACTTGGCCCGAGAAGGGGCGGCAGCGCGCCGGGTCCGTAACACCCAGCACGCACCAAGGAGACAGGGCCATGACCACCCCGGAAGGCAACATGGCGGCAAGCCCGACCCATCCCGTTGAGATCGTGCGCGGGGCCGGCGTGCGCGACGACCGCATCCTGCCCGCCGTCCACTGGGTAGCCGGGCTGGTGACGCTCGTCTTGCTCACCGCCGCCGTGATCCTCTACCTGTTCCCCGATCGGACGAGTGAGCTATTTGCCTGGACCATCCACCCGACGATGAGCGCCTTGATCATGGGCGCGGGATATGGTGCCGGGGCCTATTACTTCGCGCGGGTCTTCCTCGCCTCCCGGTGGCACCAAGTCGGCCTCTACTTCCCGGCGATCAGCACCTTTACCTGGGTCCTGGGCATCTCCACGATCCTCTACTGGGACAAATTCAACCACGATCATATCGCGTTCTACGCCTGGGTCTTGCTCTATTTCGCCGCCCCGTTCCTCATCCCCATCCTCTGGCTCCGCAATCGCCAGCTCGACCCCGGTATCCCCGATCCCGATGACGTGCTAGTCCCGCGGCCGATCCGCCTTGTGGCGGGAATCGCGGGCCTGGGGTTGCTGGGCGTGGCGGCGCTGATGGTGCTGCTGCCGGAATCGGTCCTCGGGGTGTGGCCCTGGCAGTTAACCCCCGCCACCTGCCGCGTGATCGGAGGTTGGCTGGCCGCACCGGGCGTCTCCGAGGTCCTGTTTGCATTCGAGCCGCGCTGGAGTGCCTGGCGAATTATCGTGCAGCATCAGGCCATCGCCGCCGGCCTGATCCTGATCGCCGTCGGGCGCGCCTGGGGCGAGTTCAACCCGGCAAACCCGGCAACCTGGCTATACGTGGGCGGGATGGCCGGTTTCTGGGTCGCCCTGGTCACCCTGCTCTATGTGATGGATTCCCGCCGGGTCAAAGCTGCCACCCGGCCCCGTCCGGCGCAGACAGGCATCCGCTAGATCAAACGGGAGACCGGGCACCTCCAGGCCGCAAGACCCGCGCCAGCATGCCTGGCCCGACCAGAGCGCGGAGCGGTTGGACCAGTTGGAGAACCTCGACCAGCGTCAGATATACCACCCGGTCCGTCGTGGACCGGCGCAGCACCCGGTCTATGTAGCGCTGGGCCAGGAGGTCGCCCAGCGTCGGGCGGCCCCCCACCGTCTGCGGACAGCGGAAGTCTTCCAGGATCGCAATGGCCCAGAGCGGCCGGTTACCGCGGGCGAGCCGCCGCTGGAACCGCGCGGCCAGGCCACGAAGATCGCCGTCCGGATGGCGGCGGCCCTGGTCGCGCAGGGTGGCGGCCAGTATCGCTGCCCCCAGCGCGGCGGCTGTCATCCCCTGCCCATAGACCGGATTGAAGGCGCACGCGGCGTCGCCAACCACCACGAACTGTTCCGGCCACCGCGCCAGGCGCTCATAGTAACGCCAGCGGTTTGCGGTGCCGCGATAGCCGACGATGGGCGAGAGCGGCTGGGCGTGCTGCAGGGCGTCGTAGAGGACCGGGCTGCGCAGACTGCGGGCGAATTCCAGGAAATCAGGGTCGGCGGTGGGCGGGTAATCCCCGCCGATGCCCACCAGGGTCACCAGCCAGCGCCCGCCCTCGACCCGATAGATCCCGCCGCCCCGCATATGGGCCGGCGGGGCGGGCTGAATATAGAGGCCCTGCCACGGGGCTGTGAAGTCCTCCGGTGGGGCGTAGTAGCGACTGCTGTACCCTAGAAAGGAGTTGATAACAAGCTCCTTCGGCTTGGCGTAGCCGAGGATCGCCAGCCACTCCGGCGCCCGCGATCCCCGTCCGCCGGCATCCACGACCAGATCCGCGGCCAGGTCTTCTTCCAGGGGTACGCCGCCCGTGGTCAGGCCGCGCGGACGGACCCGAACCCCGGTCACACGCACGCCAGTTGCGTCGGACAGCAGGCCCACGACGTCACACGCTTCCCGGAAGCGCACCGTCGGGAGAGTGCGCAGCCGGCGCCGCACCACCCATTCGCGCAGGTCGCGGCTACAAGTCCGCCCGTGGCGCCCGGAAGCGAAGACGGGACCCCAGCCGGCGCGGTTGAGCCAGAAGCCGTCCTGGGTCACGTCAAGGCGCGGTGCATCGAGGGCACCTAGCTCGTCTTCCAGGCCCGGAAACCATTGTTCCAGGATGGCCTGCCCGCGCAACAGCAGGATATGCACATGGCGGGCCTGCGGCACGCCTTTGCGCGGGTGCGGGCCATTGGGCAAGCGATCGCGTTCGATCACAGTCACGCGGGCGAACTGGTCAGCGAGCGCTCGCGCCGTCAAGAGCCCGGCCATGCTGCCGCCGACGACGACAGCGTGGCCCGGATATGGGGTGTTCATGGGCGTGTTCCTGTGCAATGCAGGTGATCCTGGGTCGATCCTGGCGCTAAGCCTAACCCCCAGCGCCCCACCTGTCAAGTGCGTAGCGACCGGCCACCGGGCTTGGGGATTTTAAGCAGGGTGGATCGCGCAGACAAAACCGCGCGCCACTGATACAAGGCGCAAGGCGGAGCGCGGGGCGCCCGGCAGAGTAACCGGGCGCGAGCCGGCGCAATTTATATCCGGGCTATGTGCAGGCGTGCTTGCGCGGCCCCACTCACCGTGGATAGGTGTTCATGGTACTATGGTACCATGGCGTCGCGGATTTTGTACTATTCTGTGACGGGGTAGATTTGATTTATTGCACGATTAGTTGTGGTATAATATGGGCTGGATCGGGTCCGCCAGGCCCCGTCCCGCCGTGGAGCTAGAAAGAGAGCTATCTCATGCCCGTTTTGGATATCCGGGTGGGAGATGTGTATCGCCTGCGCAAACCGCATCCCTGCGGCAGCTTCGATTGGCAGGTGCGACGCACAGGCGCCGACATCCGTATGGTGTGTGTGGGCTGCGGCCACACCGTGATGTTACCCCGCAGCACTTTCGAGCGCCGGGTCAAGACACTGCTGTCTCGTGACGAACCTGCCGCGCCTGCAACCACTCCAATGGACGATACGGATGATAAGGATTGCTGACGTATGGCAGAAGCCGCTAGCGTAATGTCAAACTCAACCGCCAATCAAGGCGCGGACTTCCGCGCCGTACTCCGAAACCGGAATTTCCTGTATCTCTGGATCGCCCAGATTTTTTCGCAACTCGCCCAGCAGATGATCAACTTCGCCCTCGTGGTGCAGGTGACGGATCTGTCGGCGGCGAGCGGCACCGCCGTGGCCGGGATCATCATCTGTTTCACGGTGCCGGCCATTCTCTTCAGCGCCATCGCCGGGGTGTTTGTCGACCGCCAGTCGAAGAAACGGATGCTGGTGATCACCAATGTGGGCCGCGGCGTAGTCGTGTTGCTCTATGTGGTGACGATCCTGGTGCCCAACCTGAGTCTCGGCTACGGGTTGATTGTGCTTTATGTCAACACGCTGATTTTCTCGGCGGTGAGCCAGTTCTTCGTGCCCGCGGAGGCGGCGATGATCCCGCTGCTGGTGCCGCGCGGCAAGCTGATCGCCGCGAATGCGCTGTTTAACCTGACCTTCACGGCGGCCCAACTGATCGGCTTCGCCTTCCTGGGTCCGCTGTTCGTGGGGCTGATCGGCTACAAGTGGCTCTATGTGGTGCTCTTCGCGTGCTACGGCTTCTGTGCCTGGCTGACGTGGCGCCTGCCCGACCTGGAGGCCGACCGCGTGTCGGCGAGCGCGGGACTGCGCCAGACGCAAACCGACAGCCTGGGCGACAAAGTGGGCCTGGCCTGGCGGGAATTCAAAGAGGGCTGGGACTTCATTCGCGTCGATCCCCCGTTGATGACGGCCATCGTCTACTGGTCGGTCGCCATCTCGGTCTTCATGATGATGGGCACCATCGGCCCCAACTTCCTGCGCAACGTCTTGCACGTCGATCCGCAGCACCTCTACTTCATCATGGTGCCCGGCGGGATCGGGCTGGTGCTGGGCGTGATGCTGGTTGGGCGCTATGCCACCGAGCAGAACCGCCCGGCGATGATCAATTACAGCCTGCTCATCGCAGGGGCCGCGCTGCTGGTGCTGGCACTGGCGCATAACGGCCTGCAGTTCGGCGCGCAGTTGCTGAACCAGCCGCCGCCGCCGGTCGCGATCAGCCAGATCGTCATTGGCGCGCTGGCCTTCTTCCTGGGCATCGTCAACTCGTTTATCTCGGTGCCGGCGCAGACGGTGCTGCAAGAGCGCGCCCCGGAACACATCCGGGCGCGGGTCTTCAGCGCCTTCTATACGGTCTCAAACGCCATCTTGATCGTGCCGATCCTCTTCGCGGGCACCATGGCCGACCTGCTCGGCGTGGTGCAAACGGTCGTGCTGATCGCCGTCGCAGTGCTGGTGATCGCCTTCGTCGGGCTGCGCTATCAGCAGGCGCACAGCCGGGAGCCGGCCACCGAGCGGGCCGCAGACATGGCGAGTGGGCCGCAGGAGAAGCCGGAGGCCCTGCTGGCCGGGGTGGCCGCCGTCGAAATGGGTGGGGATCGAGGGTTCTCCAACGGGCAGGCGGATCTGGAAGCCGTCGCCGGGCCGCTCCAGCGGGCGCGCTAAAGCTCCTGCCGCCGCGCCCCCGGTCAGACGACCGGGGGCGCTTTGCATCCCGCCGCATTGCGCCGATCTCTTCGTTATATGGAAGCATGGAGGCGTGGGCGACCAACCTAACCCCCCTGCCCCCCTTCCCGCGGCGGGAAGGGGGAAAAGCGGCTTTATGGACACGTACTTTTAAGTACGCGCCTATGCAAAACGGCGCCCCTCTCCGCGGCGGAGAGGGGCGGGGGGAGAGGTTGGTTAGCTATCGGGATGCACACTGTGGGGCGCCGGGGATTGCGGAAGACCGGCCCTTGCCGTATAATCCGCTCCAGAGGCCCGGCCGGCGCGCGTTGAGGAGATCAGGCCCATGGCGGAAGCCATCACCGCGAACCCGAAGAGCGATGAAGACCAGGGCGCCAGTTTCGGCGCCGTGTTGGGCAACCGGAACTTCCTGTTCCTCTGGATGGCCCAACTCATCTCGCAGCTTGCCCAGCAGATGATCAACTACGCGCTGGTGGTGCAGGTGGCGAAGCTCTCGAACGCCAGCAGCACGGCCACCGCCGGCATTGTCATCTGCTTCACCATCCCGGCCATCCTCTTCAGCGCCATCGCCGGGGTGTTTGTCGACCGCACGTCCAAGAAGCGGACGCTGGTGGTGACAAATGCGGCGCGCGGGGTGGCCGTGCTGCTGTTTGTGGGCACCACGCTCGTCGCCAATCTCGACGTTTTCTGGGGCCTGGCGATCCTTTATGCCAACACTCTACTCTTCTCGGCGATCAGCCAGTTCTTCGCCCCCGCCGAGGCGGCGATGATCCCGCTGCTGGTCTCGCGCAATAAGCTAATCGCCGCCAATTCGCTGTTCAATCTGACGCTCACCGCCTCGCAATTGATCGGGTTTGTGCTGCTGGGCACGCTGCTGGTGCCGCTGCTGGGGCTGCGGGTGCTGTATATCCTGCTCTGCGGCTGCTACATCGTCTGCGCGCTGCTCTGCTGGCGCTTGCCGGACATCGAGGCGGAGCGGGGCCTGCTGGCGGCGGCGGACGACGATCTGGCCGAAGCCGATACGCTGGGCGAGAAGGCACGCCTGGCCTGGGACGAATTCAAGGAGGGGTGGGGGTTCATCCGCGGGGATTCGGCGCTGATGATCGCCATCCTTTACTGGTCGATCTCCATCTCGGTCTTCATGATGCTGGCCGTCAGCGGCCCCAAGTTCCTGAAAGATGTGTTGCAAGTCGATCCGGAGCACCTATACTTCATCCTGATCCCCGGCGGGCTCGGGCTGGTGCTGGGCGTGATCCTGGTCGGGCGCTTCGCCACCGAGGGCAACCGGGCGACGATGATTAACTATGGCCTGCTGTTTGCCGGAATCGGTCTGCTGGTGCTGGCGCTGATTCATGATGCCCTGCGACTGGGCGCCCAGCTAATCGGGCAGCCGGCGCCGCCGACGCTGGTCAGCCAAGTAGTGATCGGGGCGGCTGGTTTCTTCCTCGGTGCGTGCAACTCGTTCATCTCGGTGCCGTCGCAGACGGTGCTCCAAGAACGCGCGCCGGACGACATCCGGGCACGAGTCTTCGCCGCGTTCTACACCGTGTCCAACACGATCCTGATCGTGCCACTGGTCATCGCCGGGGCAATGGCCGACCTTATCGGCGTGTTGCCTACAGTTGTCGGCGTTGCCGCGCTGGTGCTGGTCATCGCCATTGTTGGGTTGCGCTACCAGCACACGCACCCGCACAGCATGAGCGGCACGCCCGCGCCGCCCGCCGCGGGGGCGGAACCGGAGGCGATCATGCCGGGCACGCAGGCGGTCGAGCCGCGGACCCCCACCGGCCCGAAGGCGAATGGGGCCCAAGCCCGGGCCGCCAGGCCGGATACAGACGGCGCCGGTCCCCCTTTCCCCGATCCGATCAGCGAACACGAGAAATCGCCGCACCCGTGAGTAGGCTGCCAACGGCAATCTGTCATTCTGCCGCGAGCCGAGACTCTTCGGTGCGCTCAGAGTGACAAGACCGCCGGGCCACCCCTGATTCTGCCAGGCCCATTCTGGAACCTCGCGCCCGCCCGCTACGTATACTACAGTGATAGCGGGACTCTACCCGGCGCTTTATAATGTGCTATACTGGCATCCTCTACCTGCCGCACGTCCCGCGTCACGATGCATGTAGCGCCGCCGCTATACTGCCGCGACTGGAAAGGATCCTGTTATGCGCCTGATTCGTCTGCTGTACCTGAGTTGCTTGTTTATGGGCTATCTGCTGCTAACGGCAGGCCCCGCGGTGGCAGCAACGCTGGATCAGGGCCGGCCGGTTGCCCCCGCCCTGCGCGACAGCACGCTCGCGCAGGCCACGACCCCCACGGCGCGGGTGCTCACCTTCGACGCCGACGTGAATCCCGTCACCGCGGCCTATGTCAAGCGGGGCATCGAACTGGCCGAAGCCGACGGGAACTCCATCCTGGTCATCCAACTCAACACCCCCGGCGGGCAACTCGACTCGATGGAGCAAATCAC
>JAICKM010000083.1 GCA_025927935.1 Chloroflexia bacterium
CGAAGGGCCGCGACAGCACGTTCTCGTTAATGAGATAATGGCCCTGCGCGACGAGGCGCGTAATTTGCAGCAACTGGTCGGGGCTGATGTCCTTGGGCGAATAGGCGGCGGCGCCGACCTTAATAGCGTTGAACAACTGCTCGTCGTCCTCGTAGACGGTGAGGATGATGATCGCGGTCTGGGTCAGGCGGCGGCGCACGACGCGGGCCACCTCCAGGCCGTTGAGGCCGGGCAGGTTGATGTCCACGAGCATCACGTCGGGGTTCAGTTGCTCGGCGACCTGGATGGCTTTCTGCCCATCGGCGGCCTCGCCCACCACCTCGAACTCGCCCGAGGCTTCGAGCGTGTAGCGGACCCCATGGCGAAAAATGGGATGATCATCGACAATCAGGACGCGGGATCGGTCCATAGCTCTTAACCTCCTGGGCTGGGTGGGGCTGGGCCGGGCAGGCCCGGCGCCGGATCGGCATCCGGCAGGGGAATGGTCAGGGTCAGCCGGGTGCCGCGGCCGGCGGCGCTCGTCACTTCCAGGCTGCCACCGGCAATGGCGGCGCGCTCACGCATGCTCACCAGCCCGGACCCGATCTCCGGACGGCCCTGGGCGGGGGCGGGCGTAAAGCCGCGCCCGTCGTCGGCCACCGTAATGACACATCCGCCGGGCCGCCGCGCCACTTCTACCTCGACGCGGGCGGCACCCGCGTGTTTCTGGATATTGTGCAAGGCTTCTTGCACCACGCGAAAGACGACGAGTTCCTGGTCCGGGTCGAGTTCCAGCGTTTCGGGCAAGCTCGCCTGGACCTCCAGTTCGGTATGCTCCCGATACTCGCCGATCATGCGTTGGAGCGTGCCCACCAGCCCGACCTCCTTGAGCGAGGCGGGGCGCAGGTTAAAGATGAACCGCCGCACATCGCGCAGGCTCTCGCGCACCGAGGCGCGGGTTAGCGCCAGTTCGCGGGCCGCTTCGTCGGGACGCGCGGCCATGATCCCTTCCAGGAACTGCAAGCGCAGCAGCGTATTGGTCAGCGCCTGGGCGGGGCCGTCATGGATCTCGCGGGCCAGGCGCGACCGCTCGGCCTCCTGGCCCTGGATCAGCTGCGCGCGCAGCAACACGTCCCAGGGGTCGCTCTCATCCGCCCCGTCGGCGGGCGCGTTGATGCGCTGCACGCTGACCTCGATCTGGCGCACCAGCCAGCCAATGCGGCTGGAGAGGTGTTCGAGCCGGTGCTGCGCGCTGCTCAGCCCGGCCTGCCGCTCGCGCAGTTCGTGTTGTTGCGCCTCTAACCGGGCACGCCGGGCCGTGATTTCCGCCGACTCAGGCGCCTCGCTCAGATAGCGGATGCGGTAGTTTACTTCGTCCAGGAATTGCGCCAACTGTTGCTGCTCGACAATCGCCAACCGCAAGCGGCCCTCGGCATCCTGGCGGAGCCGGCGCAGGGCCACCAGCTGCTTGCCGGCGATGCGGCCAACAGCGTCATAGAGATCTTGTACATCGCCGTCGCTCAGCCCGGCGAAAAGGGGCGCGGCGCCGCCCGGAGCGGGCTGTGGGTCAAGATCGCCCGCCGGCTTCCCCTGCTGGGTGCTGGTCACCAAGGATCTCCTTCGCGCATTAGCCCTGAGGTGCGTGGCCTCAGTATAACATCACGGTAGGGTAGAACGCAAGCCACTCCGCCGCCCCTTTGCCTCCCTCTCCGGCACGCCGCAGGCCCCCGCCCCGCTGCGAGGCAGGGGCCAGGGGGATTGGCCCACCGGTCGCATGGCTCTTGACTCCAACCGGCCTTCCGTGCTATAGTCGGGACAATGCTTCCGCGGGGGAAGCAGGCGCGCCCCGCCGCCCGGCTAGCCGCCGAGGCGGGCGCGAGATACCTTGCAACAGGAGCAGGCGATGCACACAGGTAGCAGCCGGATGACCACCCAGGGTCGTGAGGCCATGGCGGTCCTGGCGCGCGCCTGCGGCATGGGCATGGGGTGTTGTCCCGGATAGACGCGCCCTGACCTGCATTGGTGCCGGCGCGTCTCATTGGGAGATGCGCCGTTTTTGTTGTCCGCGCCGGGATCCCGCCGTGGGGTCCAGGCGTAGGGCGATGGTTTGTGACCGCCGCCGCAACCTGAATTGAGATAGGAGTATGTGACATGGCGAACGACGAGACCCTGCAACCGGCCTCCGAGGGCGAGGCGCCCAGCAGCAACGGGCACAGCGAGGATGGTGCCGCGCCCGCCCACGAATACGGCTTTGATACCCGCGCCCTGCACGCGGGCCAGCAATCCGATCCGACGACCGGCTCCCGCGCGGTGCCCATCTATCAGACCACCTCGTTTGTCTTCGAGGACAGCGCCCACGCCGCCGCGCTGTTCGGCTTGCAGCAGTTCGGCAACATCTACACGCGCATCATGAATCCGACGACCGCCGTGCTGGAAGAGCGCATCGCCTCGCTCGAGGGCGGGGTCGCAGCGCTGGCCGTGGCGAGCGGCCAGGCGGCCCAGTTCATCGCCCTGACCAGCCTGCTCGGCGCCGGAGACGAGATCGTGTCGGCCAGCACGCTCTACGGCGGCACCTACACGCAGTTTGAAGTCAGCCTGCGCCGCCTCGGCATCAACACCATCTTTGTCGATCCGGACGACCCGGAGAACTTCCGCAAGGCGATCACGCCGCGCACCAAGGTTCTCTATGCCGAGACCATCGGCAACCCGCGCATCAACATCCTCGACATCGCCGCGGTGGCCCAGATCGCCCATGAGCACCACATCCCCTTGATGATCGACAACACCTTCGCCACCGCCTACCTGTGCCGGCCCATTGAGCACGGCGCCGACATCGTGGTCCAGTCGGCCACCAAGTTCCTGGGCGGGCACGGCACCAGCATCGGCGGCGTCATCGTGGACAGCGGCAAGTTCCCCTGGACCGAAGGCAACTTCCCGCTGCTGACCGAGCCGAGTCCCGGTTATCATGGCCTGCGCTTCACCGAGACCTTCGGCAACTTGGCCTTCATCATCAAGGCGCGCGTCGAGGGTCTGCGCGATCTCGGCCCGGCGCTCAGCCCGTTCAACGCGTTCCTCTTCTTGCAGGGCATCGAAACGCTCAGCCTGCGCATGGACCGCCACGTGAGCAACTCGCTGGCCGTCGCCAGGCACCTGGAGAATCACCCGTCGGTGCAGTGGGTGAACTACCCGTCGCTGCCCGGCAATCCGTACTCCACCCTGGCCGAGCGCTTTCTGCCCAAGGGCGCCGGAGCGGTCTTCACCTTCGGCATCAAGGGTGGCCTGGACGCCGGGCGCCGCTTCATCGACAGCCTGAAGCTCTTCTCGCACCTGGCGAACGTAGGTGACGCCAAGTCGCTGGTCATTCACCCGGCCAGCACCACCCACCAGCAACTCAGCGAGGCCGACCAACTGTCCGCCGGGGTGCAGCCCGAGATGGTACGCCTGTCGGTGGGCCTGGAGAACATCGAGGACATCCTCTGGGATCTCGACCAGGCACTGGCCGCGTCCCAGCGCACGGGCAGCGATGTGCCGCAGCCCGCGGCCACTAACCGCTAAAGTCGCCGGCCCGTTTGACAGACAAAAGCGCCTCCCTGGTTGGGGGGCGCTTTTGTATTGCAAGAACCTATTGGGGCCGGACACGCTAAAGACCAACGAGTACGGCGCGATTTATCGCGCCACTACGCATAAGCTGAGGGCTGCTCGCTGAGAGCTACTCAGGCGGCGAGCAGCGGCACCGTCAGGGTGATGGTGGTGCCGCGCCCGCGCACTGAGGTGATGCCGATGTCGCCGTTGACCGCGGCAGCCCGTTCGCGCATATTCAGCAGGCCATACGAGCCGCGCTTGGTGGCCTGGTCTTGTTGCAGGCTTACGTCGAAGCCCTGCCCGTCGTCCTGGATCACGATAATCAGCTTGTTGCTGATGCGGCGCAGGCTGACCCAGATGTTGCGGGCGCGGGCGTGCTTCTTGGCGTTGTTGATCGACTCCTGCACGATGTTGAAGACAGTGTTTTCGGCGGCGGGCGCCAGGCGCAGGTCGAACTCCTCGCCCTGGAAGTGCACACGCGGCAGATCGGTGGATGGGAAGCGGCTCACATACTGGCTCAGCGCCGTGACCAGGCCGCTGCTCTCCAGGATCACCGGGCGCAACTCGAACAGCAGCGTGCGCACATCCTGGTTCGCCTTGCGGGCCATGTCGGCCAGTTCGTCGAGCTCGCCGGGCACGCGGTCGGGCGCGCTGGCGAGCAGTTTCTTGATGAACTCGGCGTTCATGGCGATGGCTGCGAGGGTCTGGGCCGGACCGTCGTGGAGGTCGCGGGCCAGTTGGCGGCGCACCTCGTCCTCCTTGCCCAGCAGCCGGTCGCGCTCCTCGCGCAGCGCCTGGTAGAGCTGGGCGTTTTGCAGCGCAATGATGGCGTTGTTGCCGAGCGCGCTCAGCAGTTCCAACTGGTCTTCGTCGTACTTGCCCTTCTCGACCGCCGTGACGACGACCCCATAGAGTTCGAAGCGGGAGCGCAGCGGCAGGATGAGCGCGCTGCTGAAGTTCGCCAGCCGCGGCCAGCAGGCGATCAACTCGTCTTCGTGGCCCAGGTCGTTGACGATGACCGGGGTGCCGCTGGCGGCGGCGCGGCCCAGCCGCCCGGTGCGCGCGTCAAGCTTGCGGTCCACTTCGTCCTTGCCCAGACCGTATGACCCGGAGACGTAGAACAGGTTGGTGCCTTGCTCGATCAGCAGCACCATGCCCACGTCGAACGGCAGCACGCGCACGAATTCCTCGAAGATGGCGCGCAAGACGCTTTCATAGTTGAGCGTGGCGCTTAGCGTATAGGTGACGTGGTAGATGCCCTTGGCCCGGCGCAGCGCCAGGTGATAGCGGTCCAGCGCGCGCTTTTCGCCCTGCCGGGCATCGCGGGCGTGCTTGCGCACCCATTGCGCGTTGCCCCCCGCGATCAGGCTCACCCAGACCAGCCCCAGGATGGTGTACAGGCCGAACAGGACCGCCTGGCTCGACTGAGGCAGGACGGTTAGCTCGTGGGCCGGCGGCCAGAGGGGGATCAGGTGCAGCCCGAACAGCATCCCTGCCAGCAACCCCGCCCAGATGTTGCGTAAGATGCCGATGGCAAACAGCGGCGGCACGACGAGGATGGCCGTGGCCCCGCCCGTTGCCAGCGATAGCGCGATCAAGATGAGCAGGTCGAACAAGAGGCCCGCGTCCACCAGCCAGTAGGACTGGCGGGGCAGCAAATAGCTGGTCAGAAAGACCAGGGCCGCGCCGAGCACATAGAGCACGATGAGCGTGGCCGGCACGGGGTCCTGCCAGGGCAGAGGCCGCGCGCCCACCTGGGCCAGCGCACCGAGCGTGGCGACCGCGGCCCCCGCGATCAGCCAGCGCAGCAGCGTCAGCAGCCCGTTTAGCAGAACCGGGCTGCCCTCCTCGATCAGGTCCGAGGACACATTATCTAGATTGTTATAATCGGAAGAAACTCGCTTCAGCACTATTTCGATCCACGCTGATTCCGGGGTGGCCGGCGGGAGGCGCCGGTGGCCGGCTGCTCATTGCGCCCCATCTCAGGTTCGGTGCCGGGTGTTGCTTACTGTCAGGGCTTGGTTCTGGTTTCGGGATGCCGGAGAACGTCGATTTACTTCCCATGTTCATTGTACCAGCACTTTTGCCCGCGCGCAAGCAGCCACCCCCGGTCCTGGTACTATAACAGGACCAATATGCTACCATGCTGGCCCCTTGGCCTGGCTGTCGTGCCTGCGCTATAATCAGGCAGGAGGCAATGCAGCCGTGAGCGAGAAGACGATCCTGGTGGTGGACGACGAGCGCCATATTGTCGATCTGGTGAAATTGTACCTGGAGGCCGACGGCTTTCGGGTGGAGCCGGCCTACGACGGCAACGCGGCGCTGCGCCTGGCCCGCACGCTGCGCCCGGCGCTGATCGTGCTGGACCTGATGCTGCCCGGCCTCGACGGGGTCGAGGTGTGCCGCACCCTGCGCCGCGAGAGCGACGTGCCGATCCTGATGCTGACCGCCCGCGCCGACGATGTGGATAAGATCGTCGGGCTGGAACTGGGCGCCGACGATTATCTGGCGAAACCGTTTAATCCGCGCGAATTGCAGGCGCGGGTCAAAGCCATTCTGCGCCGGACGGCGAGTCCCGCGCCGGTGGCCGCGGCGGCGATTGTGCTGGGCAACACGGTCATCGACCCGGCGCGCCGCGAGGTGACGATTGCCGGGGCGCCGGTGGAGTTGCGCAGCAAGGAGTTCGACCTGCTTAAGATGTTCGCGCAATACCCTGGCCTGGTGCTCGACCGCGAGCGGCTGCTCAACCAGGTCTGGGGCTATGACTACTTCGGCACCACGCGCACGGTTGATGTGCATATCGCCCACCTGCGCGAGCGCCTGATCGAGTCCACGCTGGAGATCCAGACCGTGCGCGGCTCCGGCTACAAACTGGTGGTGCTCGGCGAAGCCGAGTGCTGAGTGCTGAGGACGACGAGTGGTCAGTGGTCGGTGGTCAGTACTCAGTAACGTGACGAATTGTCACGCTGAGCAGGGCGAAGAGTCTCGTGGCGGGGCGCGGAGACGAGATGCTGAGCGCAGCGCAGCATGACACGCGGTTGGTGGATTTTACCGAAAGTTTACCTGGCGCTAATCGGGGGCTAATGTGGGGCGGCTATAATGGGGGCAGCGCGGCGCGGGTTCCGCAAACGCGGGCCGGGCCGGCGCACGTGTAAGGATACGCCATGCTGAAAACGCTCCGCGGGCGGTTGATCGCCAGCTATGTCGCCGTCGTGCTGGCGGCCTTGTTGCCGGCGACGCTGGCCTATTTCGCGCTCGGCGTCCGCTTTCGCACCGAGGACGCCTACCGCCAGTTGACGACAAGCATGTACCTGGTCGCGCCGCAGGTGGAGGAGGCCCTGGGACCCGGCCTGAGCCTGCTGGACCGGGCGCGCGTGCTGAACGCCACGGAGTATATCCGGAGCGAGTTGCGCAACACCCGCTTTCGGCTGCTGCTGCTGCGCCCCGACGGCCGGGTGGTGCTGGACAGCCTGACCGGGCGGGCGGGCATGACAGGCCGGGTTATCGCCGACTTGCCGCCGGAATTGACCAGCGGCCCCGTGCCCACGCAGCCCGTGCCGGGACAACTCAAGGCCGATGCCGCGGGCGCCGCCTGGATCTATGTGGCCGCGCCGCCGCGCGCCGTTATCGGCAACGGCGCGGCGGGGGGCGCGGCCACCGGGGCGCCGCGCTTCTATATGCTGCTGGCGGCGCAACGGCCCGGCTTCGCCGATGTAGTGCAGAGCTATACCTCGCGCTTCCTGCTCTTCGGGCTGCTCGCCGTGGCCCTATCGCTGATCGTGGGCTGGCTGCTGGCCCGCTCGATCACCCGGCCGCTGGGCACGCTGGCCGCCGCCAGCCACGCCATCGCCGGGGGCGATTACGGGCACCAGGCGCCCGTGACCGGCAGCGTCGAAATGCGCGCCCTGGCCGCCGACTTTAACTATATGGCCGGGCAGGTGCAGCGCGCGCAGCAGGCCCAGCGCGAGTTCCTGGCGAATATCTCGCATGATCTCAAGACGCCGCTGACCTCGATCCAGGGCTTCTCGCAGGCTATGCTCGACGGCACGATCCGCGAGCGGGCAGCCTTCCTGGCCGCCGCCCAGGTGGTTAACGCCGAGGCGCAGCGCATGGCTCGCCTGGTCGCCGATCTCGTGGACCTGGTGCGCTTGCAGAGCGGCGCGGCGGTCGTCGAGAAGTACCCGGTGGATGTGGGCCGGTTGCTGGAGCAGGCCGCCCTGGGCATGCAACCCCAGGCCACCGACCGCCATGTCGAGCTGCGCGTCCAGGCCCCGTCCCTGCCGCCCATCCCCGCCGACGCCGACCGTTTGCGGCGGGCCGTCACCAACCTGCTGGACAACGCCCTGCGCCACACGCCGCCCGAAGGCCGGGTGACGTTGAGCGTCGAGGGCCTGCCCGGCGCCGTCTGCATCCGGGTGCAGGATACCGGCGAGGGCATCCCGGAAAGCGACCTGCCGCGCGTGTTCGAGCGCTTCTATCAGGTGGACAAATCGCGCGCCGGGACGGACCATGGCAGCGGCCTGGGCCTCGCCATCGTGCGCGAGGTGGTGGCGGCACATGGCGGCGCCGTGCGTGTGCAAAGCCGGCCCGGCGCGGGCAGCGAATTCGCCATTACCCTGCCCACGAACGGCGCTCTGCCGGCCCGCCCGGAGCGCCCCGCGACCGGGCCGCTTGGTTGACTAACCCCCGGTAATCTTCTATAATACCAGCGCGGATCGATAGAGCCGACGGCATCGCTACGAGCCTGCGCAGATGGAGACCCTGGCCGCCGCCTGATACGGGTCAGGCGCAGACGCGCCGGCGGAGTGGAGGATTATTTTGGCAAACAAAGCAACCGGCAAGACGTTGCCGGCGGACGAGAGCGTGAACGGCCGCAAGCCGGAATCGGCGACGGAGACGAAGGCCGGGGCAGATACGGCGGTGGCCGAAGCGCCCCGGCCGGAACCCGGCATGAAACATATTTTGATCGCCGACGACGAACCGGCGATCCGTGCCCTGTTGCGCGATTTTCTTGAAGGCGAAGGGTTCCGGGTGTCCGAGGCCGAGACCGGCCAGCAGGTGATGAAAGCCCTGACCGAGGGCGGCTATGACTTGATTATGATGGATATCCGGATGCCGGAGATGGACGGCCTGGCGGTGCTCAAGGAACTGAACAACCGCAAAATGGACGTGCCGATCATTTTGATGACCGCCCACAATTCAGCCAATATCGCCATCCAGGCCACCCAGCTTGGCGCCTACGATTACATTACCAAGCCGTTCGAGTTGCAGGAAGTCTTGCTGACGATTAACCGCTATTTTGAGCGCCAGCAACTGACCAGCGAAGTGCGCAGCCTGCGCAGTCAGTTGGGCCAGCGCGATCCGTCGGAGCGCATCATCGGCAACAGCCCGGCCATGCAGGCGATCTACAAGATCATCGGGCGGGCCGCCGGGACCGATGCAACCATCCTGATCACGGGCGAGACCGGCACCGGGAAGGAACTGGTGGCCCAGACCGTCCATTTCAACTCCCAGTACCGCCACGGCCCGCTGATCAAGGTCAACTGCGCCGCGCTGCCGGAAACCTTGCTCGAAAGCGAATTGTTTGGGCACGAAAAAGGCTCGTTTACCGGCGCCATGATGCAGCGCAAAGGCCGCTTCGAGATGGCCCACAAGGGCACGATCTTCCTGGATGAGATCGGCGAGATGACGCTGAGCACGCAGCGCAAGCTGCTGCGCGTGTTGCAGGAGCGCGAGTTCGAGCGCGTCGGCGGCAGCTTGCCGATCAAAGTCGATGTGCGCGTGATCGCGGCGACGAACAAACGCCTGAAAGAAGAGGTGGCCGCGGGCCGCTTCCGCGACGACCTGTATTATCGCCTGGCGGTGATCGAGGTCGATATGCCGCCGTTGCGCGAGCGCAAGGACGACATTCCCTTCCTGGTCGAGCATTTTCTCGACAAGCACCGCTATAGCTCGACTTCGCCGCCCGCGCGCATCTCGGAAGAAGCGATCCTGGTGCTCCAGCAGTACGATTGGCCGGGCAACGTCCGCGAGTTGGAGAATGCCATCGAGCGCGCCGTGGTCATGTCGCAGGGCGCCATTATCACCAGCCATCACCTGCTCTTCTCGCCGTACACCGAGCGCAAGTTCCTCGATGTGACGCGCATGGTGCGCGAGCGGACCCGCCTGGGCGACATCCTGGGTGACGCCGAGCGCATGGCACTGGTGGAGGCGCTGGACCAGGCGCGCGGCGACCGCAGCGAAGCCGCCAAGCTGCTGGGCCTGGAGCGTCCCGATTTCTACGCCAAGCTCAAGGAGTACGATCTCAGTTCGTAGGTTCTTGATCACGATCCATGCGGACACCGCCCTTGTGGGCGGTGTCTTTTTTGTGCCCGGCGCGCCGGGGCGGGTACGGCTTCTGGCACCGATCGTGCTACGTCTGCGGCCAAAGGCGGCAATAACGTGCCACTTTTACGATATGCAACGCGAGATCCAGGAACCCAATGCGATCTGCCGCGCGGCGAGCTACGTGCTGTTGCCGTGACGGGCACACCGCACCCGTGGCAGGTCGGATCTAGTAGGTAATGCCGCCCTACATGCCGCAGACAAATGCTGATAACCGCCTCCTGGCGGATGGAGCCCCAAACGCTGATGTATCACGTACTATGAATTCGACGGCCGCTGTTCCTCCACCGGGGGGGACCACGCCGCCCAGCGGGGGGCCTGAATACGATCTCTGGTTGACCAATCGGGTGCTGGCCGATCTAGCGCCGTGCCACGATCCCGACGACCTGTTGCAGCGCCTGCGTCCTTTAATGCAGGAGTTGTTCCCGCATGACGCGGGGCTGGTCGCCACGGTCGAGCGCGATCCCGACGGGGGGCTGGCGCTACGGCTCACCGCGGCGCACGGGCTGAACGGGCAGGCGGCCCACCTGCCCGATCCACTGACGCCCGCCGCGTTAATCGATCCGTGGCTGCTCGACGCCGGGCCGCTGCATGTGCCCGATCTGGCGGCGACCTCGTTGCGCGTGGCCGACTTCTTTGCCGGCGCCGGGATGCGGTCGCTGCTCTGCATCCCACTGGAGGGTAGCGCCGGCGGCCAAACGGCGGCGGTGCTGCTGCTGGCCCACCGGGAGCCGGGCGGCTTTGCCGGGGTGCGCGACGAGAGCCTGGCCCAACTGCGCCGGGTGGTCGCCGTGCCGCTGGCAAACGCGCTCCACCTGGCCGGCCACCGCCGCGAGCGCGAGGAGACCCAGGCAACCGCGCAGCAGTTGTGGGATCTGCTGGGGGCCGATGTCGATACGGCGACCGCCCTGCCGCGCCTGCTGGCCCAGGCGCTGCGCATCGCGCGGGCCGACGCGGGCACGATCATGGAGGTGGTGCCCGAAAATGCGGCGCTGTATGTGCGCGCCTCGCGCGGCATGCGCACACAGAGCACCGCCGATGCCCAACTGCCCTGGAGCACGCGCGCCGTGGGGCCGGCTGCCCAACTGCGCGCGCCCCAGGTGCTGCCCGACCTGGCGCCGCCCGGCGCGCCGCCGTTGATCGCGGTGGCCCCCGCCGAGGGCTTTACGACCTATATGGGGTTGCCCGTCCGCGCCGACGGCAAGGATGCATTGCTGGGCCTGTTGAACCTGTACTGGCGCTCAGCGGCGGACGCGCTCTCGCCGGAGCGCCACGCCCTGTTGGACAACCTGACCCGCGCGATCGCCACGGTGCTGGAGCGGCGCGGCCTGATGGCCCGCATCGCCACCTGCGACCGGGTGATTGACCAGTTTCACGCGCACAAGACCCGGCTGCTGTCGCTCATGGGCCACCAGATGCGCACGCCGATCACGTCGATTGCCGGATTTGCCCAGTTGATGCTGCGCCGCTCGCCCGATCCCACCAGCGCGTTCGCGCGCTACGCCGACACCATCTTGAACGAGGCGCGACGCCTGACTTTCGTGGTCGATAACGTGCTGGAACTCTCGCGGTTGGAGGATTCGCTGGTGGCGATGGAGCTGCGCGCCTTCGATCTGCGCGCGCTGCTCGAAGAGCTACGCCATGACTCGCTGCTGCAAGGGGTGACGGGGTTGGGCGGCCTCACCTGGGCGCTGCCCGACAGTTTGCCCATCGTCGTGGGCGACCCGTTGCGGCTCAAGCAGGCTCTGATCGCGCTGATCCGCCGCGCGCACGCTCGCGCCTCCGCCGGGGCGCCGCCGATCCAGATCACGGCGGACGTGGTCACGCAGGACCGCGCGCATGCCGTCGACCTGGTGCTGGGCACGCCCGTCGCGGGCCAGGTGGTGACGAGCGACGAGGGGCTGATGGAGCTGATCGATCTGCGTAGCGCCGTGGACAGCCAGGAAGCTCAGGAGGATGAGCTGGCCCTGTATACGGCGATGCAACTGGTGGATGCCATGGGCGCCCACCTGCGGATCGAAATGGGTGCGACCGGCGACGCCTGCTATGTGGTGACGCTGCCGGTGGTCGAGGAAAAATAGCGCGTACCTGGTGTGGACCGGTCGTGTGGACCCTGGGCGCGCGGCCTGGCCGCCGGCACCTAGCGAATGGAGAGGGCAGAGGGATCCCTATGAGCAAAATTCTAGTCGTCGATGATGAACCGACAATTGTCGAGTTGATCGAAGAGAGCCTGCGCATGGACGGGTTTGAAACGGCGCGCGCCTATTCGGGCGAAGAAGCCCTGGAGGCGCTCGGCAAGGACCCGCCCGACCTGGTGCTGCTCGACCTCATGCTGCCCGGCATGGACGGCTATGAAGTCTGCCGCCAGATGCAGAAGGATGTGCGCCTGAGCCAGATCCCGGTGATCATGCTCACCGCCAAGAGCGCCGTCGCCGACCGCGTCGCCGGCTACCAGAAGGGCGCCGACGATTATATCACCAAGCCGTTCGACGCCGAGGAGTTGCTGGTGCGGGTGCGGGCGCAACTCCATCACCTGTATCACGAGAACACCAACGAACTGACCGGCCTGCCGGGCAGCGCCGCCGTGGAAAACGCCATTGACCGGCGCACGGCCAACCCCGACGAACCCTGGTCGATCATCTACGTCGATATCGAGAACTTCACCGTCTATAACGAGGTCTACAGCTACCTCGAAGGCGACGAGATGATCAAGATGGGCGCCCAGGTGATCAAGGACGCCGTGGCCCAGCATGGCAGCCCCACCGATTTCGTGGGCCATATGGGCGGCGATAACTTCGTCATCGTGACCCTGCCCGCGCACACCGGCGCCGTCTGCGAGGCGGCCACGGCGCGCTTTGACGAGACTGTGCCCGACTTCTACTCGCCCACCGACCGCAACCAGGGCTATGTGGTGTCGATCAATCACGACGGCAACCTGGTGCAGACACCCCTGGCCTCGTTCTCGTATGATGTGGTGGATAACGATCCGCAGGCCGACAAGGAACCGGCAGCGGACGCCCCGGCGGTGCATTAACGTATGGCTGCCCTGCAACCCGTCCCGCGCGAAGCCACCCCGCCAATGCCCCAGACCCGCGCCGATGCCTGGGCGCTCGTTACCGAGTTTGTGCAAAGCGACAGCCTGCGCAAGCATATGCTGGCCGTCGAAGGCTCGATGCGCTACTACGCCGAAATGCTGGGCCAGGATGTCGAGTACTGGGGCATCGCGGGCCTGATCCACGACTTTGATTATGAGCGCCACCCGACGCTGGACGAGCATGTCTGGGTGGGGTCGCGCATCCTGGCCGAGCGCGGCTGGCCCGCCGAACTGATCCGCACCATCCAGTCGCACGCCGACTACATGAACGTGCCGCGCGAGAAGTTGATCGACCACGCCCTGTTCGCCTGCGACGAGCTATCGGGCTTTGTCACGGCGGTGGCCTACGTCCGGCCCAACCACAGCCTGGCCGAAGTCGAACCCCGCTCGGTGATTAAGAAGATGAAGGACAAAGCCTTCGCCCGCGCCGTGAACCGCGAGGACATGATCCAGGGCGCCGAAGAAATGGGCCTGCCGCTGGAAGAGCACGTCGCCAACATCATCGCCGCCCTGCAACGCATCGCGCCGGAGCTGGGGCTGTAGCGGCCCGACGGCTGCCAATCCTGCTTGCCCGCTGGGGGGCCGGTTGCAAACCGGCCCCCGCTTTATTTGGGCGGCCACTCACCCACATGCAGGCATTGGGGTAAGGCGGCAGGCACGATAAATCGTGCCCCTACGAATGGGGCGGGCGAAGTTGCCGGCTTCTGTGCCTTTACCCAGGCATAATCCCTAGCGGCGCAATTTATCGCGCCTGCCGCCGTGCCGGGATGCTGGAGAAACAGACGCGCCGCGCGTGCGGGATGGGGGGCTTACCCTTCCGGGGGAGGATGCGCGAGGTGGTAGGCGAGCCAGGCGGGCAGGGCGGCGGCCATGGCCGAGTTGGCGACCACCTTGTCGGCGCCCGCGGCGCGCGCCGCCATGATCGCCGCCGTGTCCAGGTGCGAGCCGAACGCGAAGACGGGAATGTTCTGCGCGGCGGCGGCGGCGATCACGTCCGGCGGATCGATGCGCGCCGCCAGATCGACGATTACGGCATCGGGCAGGTGGGGCTGGTCGCTGGACAGCGCCGCGAAGGCGTCCTCCGGGCGGCGCACCGGGATCGGCTCGGCGCCCGCCGCGCGCACCACGTTCGTGACCGGCAGGCCAAAGAAGAGATCGGGAACCGCGACCAACACGCGTTTCATCGCCGCTACCTCGCTGTCTGGCTAGATGACAAACCGGCCGTCGCGGTAGACCACCGTATGGTCCGCCGTGATCGTGCCCTGGGTCATATCGTTGACCATGTCCCAGTGGATCGCCGAATGGTTCTGGCCGCCCACCTCGCTGAACCCGTTGCCGAGCGCGCAGTGGACAGTGCCGGAGATCTTCTCGTCCAGCAGGATGTTCTTGGTGTAGCGGCGGATGCCGGGGTTGGTGCCGACGGCGATCTCGCCCAGGCGGCGCGCGCCCTCGTCCACGCCCAGCATCCGGTCCAGGAACTCGCGGCCCTTGGTCGCGGTAGCCTCGACCACGCGGCCCTCGTGGAAGCGGAGTTCGACATCGGTCACTTCGCGGCCCTGGTAGATGGCCGGGTAGGTGAAGCGGATGTAGCCCTCGGTCAGCGTTTCCTCGGGGCTGGTGAAGACCTCGCCGTCGGGGAAGTTGGCATGGCCGTCGGCGTTCTGGAAGGCGCGGCCCTCGATGCTCAGCGTCAGGTCGATGTCGGGGCTCTCGACATGCACGGCGCGCCGGCCCTTCAGCCAATC
>JAICKM010000224.1 GCA_025927935.1 Chloroflexia bacterium
CGCGCACAACGCCAGTGCGCCCCCCGCGAACTCCGGGACCGCGCTCGCCAGGGCCGCCCCGATGAGGGCCGGGTCGGCAAGCGCGCTCAGCCAGTCGGGTAAGACCGCCAGCAACATCAAACCCGCCCACACCGCCGCTGTCGCCGGCCCATCCGGCTGTTCCACAATTGTCGCCATGGCCGCGCTCCTCATTCGCTCGTTCACCGGAACCTGTCATTCTGAGCGCAGCGAAGAATCTCGTCTTACCTCCAACCGCGACGAGACTCTTCGCTCCGCTCAGAGTGACAAATGCCCAACGACGGCCTTCCCATTAGACCATCCACTGATAACTGTCATTCTGAGCAGAGCGAAGAATCTCATGTTGCCGCCCACCGCGACGAGACTCTTTGCTGCGCTCAGAGTGACAAATGCCCAACGACGGCCTGCTCATATAGCTCATCCCCAGCTATGGGGATACCGGCGCACTGTCAATCAGATCATGTGCGCGCAGGTGGTGTTCCAGCAAGACCATACTGTGCACCAGCCGGGCCGGTTTCACCTTAGTCCAGCAGTGGAGCACCAGGGTCAGCAGGTAGAGCGTTTCCCACAGGGCGATGCGCTGCCGGGAGATGGGCCGGTGCGCGGTGTAGGCGTCCAGGAACGTCGCGCACAGGCGCTCGACCTGCTTCAGGCGGGCGGGATAGGCGGCGGGATCGAGCGGTTCGTCGTCCTCGTCGTCTTCGTCGCCCGTCGAGACGCTCAGCCCCAGGTCCTGGATCTTCTCCAGGAACAGCGCCACGTCCAGGGCCGGCTCGGCTTCGCAGAAGCTGTCGAAGTCGATAAAGCCGATCCGGCCTTGGTTCAGCAGCACCTGGGCCGGGCGGAAGGTGCCGTGGGCCGGCCCCGGTGGGTCGGCGGGCGCGGATGCGGCGCGCGCTTCCAGGCGGGCCAGCAGAGGTCCGGTCACGCCGGCCAGTTCGGGCACCGCGCTCTCGACCTCCTCGGCGATCTCGCGCACTTCGTCGCGCTCGTCCTCCCACGCGCGGCTCTTGCGGGCCTGCACGCCGCAGCCATGCAGCGCGGCCAGCCCGGCGGCGGTCTGGCGCAAGAAGCCGTCGAGGGTGGCGCGCACGTCCGGCGCGCCGGGGCGCAGCGCGGTGCGGATCAGGTCCTGGAGCGTCTGCTCCTCGCGGATGGGGCCTTGCACGAGCACATTCCACTCCGGCAGGAAGCCCAGTGGCTCGGCAATCGTCACCACGTCGCCGGCGGCCAGCGGCGACTCCCAGAGCGCGCGCATGGCGGCGTAGGCATGGCGGCCCTTGTCCCGGTGATAGGTCTTGGCGACGACAATATCGGGCCAGGCGGGATCGGCGGCCCCCGCCGGGTAGTCGAGCCGGTACAGGATGGTGCAGCGGCTGCCGGGGTTATAGCGCATGACGCGCGGCGTGACCGCCAGCAGCCGCAGGTCGCGGTAGGCAGGGCTAGCGGTGCGGATGCTGTTCTCCAGCAGCGCCCGCGCTTCCTCCGGGTCCGTCAGATGCGGCAGGGCGGGTAATCCGGCGTCCGCGGGTTGCGGCTCCAGCAGCAGCCGCACAGCGGGCAGATAAGCCTGCCACCCGGCGGCCCCGAAAGCCGCGCCGTCCGCTGCCGGAGCCGGGTCCGGGGCGCCGGGCGGGATCAGCGTGCCGCGCAGCGTGACCTCACGGGCGGGAGCGGCGTCCGGCCCGGCCACGGTTAGCCGGTACTGCGCGGTCCAGCGCGCATCCTTCATGCGCACGCGATGCACCTCGCAGGCTTGCAAGGTCAGCGCGCCGGACGCGAACTCCGGTACGGCCTGCACCAGCGCGCGCCGCACCCGCTCCGGCTGATCGATGGCGATCAGCCAGTCGGGCAGCGCCGCGAAGCGCCGCCAGCCGTCCGGCCCGGCGGCCGCCGGGGCGGCCTGAGGTTCTCCTACTGTAGACATGCCATGCGCTCCTCCAGCACGGCCAGGACATTCTGAATCCGCGCCGCCTTGAGTTTCTGCCAGCTATGCAGGGCCAGGCGCAGCAGGCTGACGATCTCGTACACCGATGTCCGGGCGCGTAGCTGCTCTTCATCGGCCAGCCAGGTATCGGCCGCCGCGACATAGGCGTCGTAGAAGGCTTCGCCCAGTTCGTCGGCCAGCCCGGTCGGCGCTTGCGCCGCGTTGCGGTGTGCCTTTTGCACGGCCACGCGCAGGTAGGCCAGGAACTGGCCCAGGTCGATGGCCGGCTCAGCCTGGCACACCGTGTCAAAATCGACCAGGCCGCTGGACTGGCCGTCGAAGATCAACTGCGTGTAGGTGAAATCGCCGTGGCTGAAGCAGAGCGGCATGGCGTCGCTTTGCTCGGCGACGACGGCGAGCCTTTCCAGCCAGCCCTGGAGTTGCGCCGCCAGTTCCGGCGAGACGCCGCGCATGGCGGCGAACCCGTCGCGCAGCACGGTCATTTCGTCGTCGAACGTGCGGCGGCGGCCCAGCTTGATGCCCGACGTGTGCAGCGCCACGGCGATGCGGGCGCAAGCTTCGTGCATATCTTCGAGCGTGGTGCTGCCCACCCGCGCGTCCTCGCCACGCAGCCGCGCGGCCAGCAACGGGGCCACCTGCGGCGCGCCGGGGATGGCTTCGAGCAGCAACAGTTGCAGGTCGGGCCGGAAGCCCAGGGCGTGGGGGATGTTGAAGTGGTAGGGGCTGCTGCTGTCGAGCACGCGCTCGCGCAGCGCGGCGATCACCGGCCCGGTCAGCGCGCCCGAGCCATCGTCGGCCACCTTGCCGTAGACCAACTGGGTCTCCGGCTCGTCGCTGCCGGCGCGCCGCCCGTGCACATAGTAGCGGAAGACGCAGCGGTGCATCCGCCCATAGTGGCCGGGCTCGATGCGGCAATCTTCGACCTCGAAGTCGCCCATCAGCGCATCGGGCAGCGTCTCGCGCAAAATCTCGACCACGCGCTCGCGGTCGGTGGCGCCGATCAGCGTGGGCAACTGGCCGTCGATGGGGAACACATGCACCACCATGTTCAGCGGGCGGATCAGGGCCACCGGCTGGGCGAACGGGGCGATCTCCTCGCGCCCGCGCATCAGCGCGCGCAACGGGTCCAGCCGGTCGCGCTTATAGACCGTGCTGGCCGCCTGGGTGGGGAAGACCCGCGCCACGACCAGCGGCTTGAAGATCTCGCCGCTACGGCTGTCGCGCACCTCCAGGCTGTAGCGCAACACGCAGGAGTCGCCCGGCTGGTAGATGGCCTGGCCGGGCGTGGCCCGCTCGATGGTGTAGTTGGGGTTGGTCTTGCCGAAGAGCGCCGTCTGCAACCGCTCGCGCATGGCCGCGCCGTCGAATGCCTCGACCAGGCCGGGCAACTCCTGCCGCAGGAGCGGGCTCTGCAGCGGGTCCACCGGCGCCCCGCCGACCTCGGCGATGCTCTGCGGGTCGCGGCGGGCCGGCGCTGCCGGCGGGCCGGCCGCTTCGACGGCAGCCGCCGTCCCACCCTCCGGCCTGGCCGTGGCCGCCGGGGATGGCACGGCGGGAATGTATGCGTGACCATCCGTCTTTTCCGCGGGCGGGGACGCGGGAGCCGCAATCGATGCCTGGTCGCTCATCCTGGCCTCCTTCAATACTACATCGGCTTGATTATTCCCATCCTGCGGGCCGCGCCGCGGGAGGACGCGCATCATCGTGGTCTGGAAGATCGGCGCGCGCCCGGGCTCCGGCGGAAGCGGCGGCACCGGCGCGCGAGGCGCCGCGGGCGGGGCAGGCGTGGCGATCCCACCCGCCGGGCGTTCCGTGCTCGCGCCGTTCTGGGCGGGGCGGGGCTTCTGGGTGGCCAGCGTCTCGAACGCCTGCGATGTCACCGGCAGCGGCAGCGCCTGCATAAGCAGAGTCTGGAACGCCTGCGCGGTCACCACCTCCGGTTCCGGCTCAAACTCCGGTTCCGGGATCTTATCGGGCTTGATCAGCGGCGTGCCCTGTTCCTCGGCGGCCCGGCCGAACTGCTTGTTATAGAGATCCGCGTATAGCCCGCCCGCTTTGAGCAGTTCTTTATGCGTGCCCGTTTGAACGATTTCCCCATCCTTCAGCACGAGGATCTGGTCCACATGGCGGATCAGGTTGAGATCGTGCGAGATGATGATGGTCGTCTTGCCCTTCATGAGCGTGCGCAAAGCCAGCAGTACCAGATCGGTGGACTCGGCGTCCAGGCCGGTCGTCGGTTCGTCGAGGATCAGGATGGGCGTGTTGCGAATGAAGGCGCGGGCAATGGCGAGGCGCTGGCGCTGGCCGCCGGAGAGGTTGCCCGCCCGCTCGCCCAGCAGCGTGTCGTAGCCCTCCGGCAGCTTCTCGATGAACTCGTGGGCGTTGGCCTGGATCGCCGCGGCGATAATCTCTTCGCGGGTGGCGCCGGTGCGCCCATAGGCGATATTGTCGGCGATAGTGCCGGTGAACAGGATGCTTTCCTGGAGCACCATGCTCATCTGCCCACGTAGCGAATCCATGGTGAACTCGCGGCTGTCACGCCCATCGATCAAAACCTGCCCGGTGTGCGGGTCGTACAGGCGGGGCAGCAGTTGCAGGATCGTGCTCTTGCCCGCGCCGGTCGGCCCCACCAGGGCCACCACCGCGCCCGGCGGGACGTGGAAGTTGACATCTTTCAGAGTCATACGCAGCGGCGGGGGCGCCGCCCCCGGCTTCAGATCTTCCGGTTCGGGCTGGTAGGCGAAGCCCACGTGGCGGAACTCGATGTCGCCGCGCAGGGGCGGAGTTTCGACGGCGTTGGGCGCGTCCTGCACGGCGGGCTTGCGATCCAGCAATTCGCCGACCCGCTCCACGCTGGCGTAGATTTTACCGAACGTGTTCCACTCCTTGATGATCTTCTTGGTCGGCTTAAACATATCCGCCATCAGTTTGGTAAAGGTGACCAGCAGGCCGGCGTCCACGGCCGACTGCGGGGGCAAAATCAACCACACTGTCAGGCCGATCACCGCTCCCGAGGCGGCCGACTCCAGCACGCTGACGACCCAACTGAAACGCGCTTGCAGCCCGGCAGCTTCCAGCGCGGCCTCCATAGTCTGCCTGCTCTGCTGGGCAAAGCGCTTCTCTTCGTTGCCGCTCCGGCCATAGGTCTGGATCACGCGGATCGAGGTGAGCATTTGCTGGGCGGCGGCGGCCAGTTCGCCCTCACGTGCGCGTTGTTTTTTCGAAGCGGCTTTGATGCGCTGGGAGAAATAATTGGAGATCAGCGCCATGATCGGAATGACGAATGCGGCGATGATCGCCACCTGCCACGATGTGTTGATCATGACGATCAGGCTCCAGATAATGACCAGCACGCTGCTGGCGATATCTGACAGCGAGGCTGTGACGAAGTCCTCCAGCGCGAGAACGTCGCCGGTCACACGAGTCAGGAGGTCGCCGGTGCGCTGCCGATTATAGAAGGCGAGCGAGAGGCGCTGCAAATGGGAGTAGAGGGCGACGCGCAGGTTGAAGCCGAGCGTGCGACCCCCACGTGCCAGGTAGATCTCCGCCAGGGAGTCGGCCAGGCTGTTGATCATAGCGAGCAAGATCAGGCCGATCACGACCACCGCCACGGTATCGATATCGGGGCTGAAGATGGTGGGCAACCCCACGGCCTGGAGCGAGCTGGGAGGGGGCGCAGCTAGCTGCCCGCCGAGCTGGGCCAGGCGCAAGGTGATATAGGTAACCAAATAACCTGTGATCAGGGCCGGTAGCACCGCGGTGAGCGATTCGATGAGCAACATGATCCCGCCCAGGATAAACACACGGTGCTGGCCGGCAGCGTAGCGCCACAGTAACCCGATGGTCCGCCGGAGTTCGCTCGGCGGCCGGGCGGGCGCCGCGGCGCGGGCGGTGCGCGGCAGGCGCCCGGCACGAACAAGATTGCTCACAGTAACACCTTCTCCTCTTGATCTGTGACAACATCCGCGGCCACGACCGGCGCCGCCGGGGGCTGCCGCCCGAACAGCGCGGCCAATTGCCCAGCCGCCGCGCGCAGATCAAAATGGTCGGCCACGGTGCGCTGGGCCGCCTGCCCCAGGCACGCGCGCCGCGCCGGATCTTCAAGCAACGCGGCCAGCGCAGCGGCCAGCGCCGGCGCATCGTGCGGCGGCACCAGCAACCCGTTGGCCTCGTGCTGCACCAGTTCCGGCACCCCGGACACCGCCGTGCTCACCACCGGCAGCCCGCAGGCCATGGCCTCGACCAGCACATTGGGCACGCCGTCACGGTCGCCGTCCTCGGTGATGAATGGCGCCAGCACGAAGAGGTCGGCGCGCTGGAACACCGGCACCAGTTCGTGTTGCGGGCACACCCCGGCCAGTTCCACCGTGTCCGCCAGGTCGAGCCGGGCGATGGTCGCGGCCAGTTCGTCTTGCAACGGCCCGTCGCCGTAGATGGCGCAGCGGAACCGGTAGCCCGCCTGCTTGAGCTGGGCGCAGGCGGCCAGCAAGTCCGGGAAGCCCTTCTTCTCGACCAGGCGGCCCACCGACAGCAGCAGCGGCGGGCCGGCCCGCCGCGCTGCCTCTTTAGACGCGGCAGCGGGCGGAGCCGGATGGAAGCGGCGCAGATCGACCCCGTGGTGGATCAGCCGCACTTTCGCCTGGAGCGCGGGCCGGATGGTTCGCTCCAGGTAGTCGATATTGGCGGCGCAACAGGTCACGACGGTGCGCGCTCGGCGGATGCGGTCGTTCAGCGCCGCGGGAGGGATCTGATAAAGGTCGCGCGCATGGGCCGTGAAGCTATAGGGCAGGCCGGTCAGTATCTGGGCCAGGACGGCGATCAGCGTGGGATCGTGGGCGAAATGGGCGTGCAAATGGCCGATCGCGCGCCCCTCACGCCGCTGTTCCGCGCGCAGCAGCCGCGCCAGGTACACCGCCTGCGCGAAACAGGCGAAGCGCGAGGCGGCATGATAGCCCGTGTCGATGTCGCCGTGGGCCAGCACATAGCGCAAGGCGCGCAAGTAGCGCCGGGGCGCGGCTCGCGCCAGGCGTAGATGCTCGGCCACGATCAGCGCCGCCGGGCGTTGGGTCGCGATATCGAGATAGTGGACCGGCGCCTGCACGTCACCCACCTCCGGCTGCCCAACGGGTTCGCGCGGATCGGTGCCCGCGAAAATCACAATGCGCACCCCCAACTGTTCGAGGGCCAGGATCTCATTCAGGATAAAGGTCTGCGACAGGCGCGGATAACTCCGGAGGATATAGCCGACCCAGGGTCGCGGGCGCGTATCCATCGTCTCTACCTCCCCAGGACCGCAGCACGACACGTTCAGGCGAGCACCGGCGGCAGTAGCCCGCGCCGGCGCTCCACGCAAGGCTCTATTTTTCCACAGCCCCATCGGGCCGCAACGCGCCGGGCGCGGACATGATCAGCGTGGCAAAGGTGCCCGAAATCTGCCGGCCCACGTCGTAGCCGAGCGCCGTCAGGCCGTGAGCGATCATCAGCCGTAACTGGCGGTACTGCTCCTCGCCGTCGGGCCGCGGGCGCAGCCCCCGCCGGGTGCAGATCTGCTTGGCGATCTTCAGGCAGGTGTAGCCGTAGAAGTAGACGAACCGGGCGTTCGCGGTCCACCCGGTCTGGCGAGCATAGGCCCGCACGAAGATGCTCTGGAGTTCGGCGCAGCGCCGGGGCGGCATGTTCTTGCGCTGGGCCAGGAGATAGAGGTTGGCGCAGAAGTGGGCCAGGTCGAAGTTCGGGTCGCCCAGGCGCATCTCGTCAAAGTCGATAATCTTGAGTCCGTCGCCGACCACGATGTGGCCGTAGTGGAAGTCTTTATGGATCGGGGCATCCTCGGCGAAGCCCAGGGTGGGCAGGGCGTCCTGGAGCAATTGGGCGATGCGCAGGGCATCCGGCGCCTGGTCGGGGTACTTATGCCCGATGAGCACGGCCCAGGCGTGCAGGTTGACAACCTCCGTGGCCGGCTGGAACCGGCGCTCCAGTGGCAGCCGGCTCTGGTGCAGCAGGCCCAACCAGATGCCCGCCAACTCCATGTAGCGCGCGGCCTCGTCGTCGAGGATAACCTCGTCGAGAAAGCGGCCTTCCGCGGGGAGATAGACGAGCATCGACAGGTCGGGGATGCAGCCCAGGGGTTGCGGGATGCCCACATCGGTCCGCCCGCCGAAGACGCCCGCCCAGAGCGGGCGCATGGTCGCCTCCGCGCGCTCGGCCTGGTTCGCCGCCGGGTAGAGCTTGCCGAAGACCAGGCGGCGCGGGCCGCCCTCGCGGCTGGTCACCTCATAATGGATTAAGCCGCGATTGCCCTGTTTGTAGGCGATCAGTTTGGCATAGCTAACGACCGGGGTGTGCTGCGGCGGCACCAAGGAGGCCAGCCAGGGCGCCAGATGGTGGGTCATCGCCTCCACGTTCAGCGCGACCTGGAGCACGGGCAGCCCGGTCGTGTAGAACGCCGTCGGGTGCTTGTCCATGCTGGTGGACGTCATCACCCGCGCGATCACGGTTTCCTGGATTTCGTTGCCGGCGGGGGTAGCCGGATCGTCGGACCGCTCCACCATGGGTGTGCGCCCCTTTCTGGAGTATAGCGGGGATGCGAACGGCGACAACGCTGCCGCAACTCGCCGTAGCGGCGCTGCTGTTGAGTTGCGCGCCGGCGATCGCGTGAAGAGGAACGAAAACAGGTGCGATAGCGGCGTAACTTAACCCTGGGCGCAGCAGTATATCACTAATATACGTATATAGCGTGCGGGCCATACAGGTTACGCTACCCGGCAGATTCTCTTGTATTCTAGCATAAGGGACGTGTCTTGACAAGATATTCACATGTAGTATAATTCAGAAGGTCTTTTTTCGGCTCAGTTGCGGTATTATCGAGGCATCCCGGCTTGCTGCACTCCTCGCTGACCCGCCTCGTTCTGCCCTCCTCACCCGCCGCCTGAGCCAATGGTGATCGCTACCTGCACCGGGAAGACGAGTCCGCCGCGCCGTATGGCCCGGCGTATACCCGCCGCTAGGAGGGTCGTGATGGACGACCTCATCAATATGCAATTGGGACAGTACCGGCTCACCGAGGTGATCCGGCGCGGAGGCATGTCCACCGTCTACAAAGCCTACCAGCAGTCGCTGGACCGCTACGTCGCCGTCAAAGTGCTGTTCCACGGCCAGAATCCGCAGTTTGTCGCCCGCTTCCAGCGCGAAGCCCGCGCCATCGCCCACCTGCAACATCCCAACATCCTGCCCATTTTCGACTATGGTGAGCAGGACGGCTTGCTCTTTCTCGTGCTGCAATACATCGAGCAGGGCATGACGCTGGGCGACTTGCTGGGCCACCCGATGGAGCCGGTGCCCGCCCTGCAATTGATGGGCCGCGTGCTGGCCGCGCTGGACTATGCC
>JAICKM010000564.1 GCA_025927935.1 Chloroflexia bacterium
ATCGTTGTCATGCTGAACGCAGTGAAGCATCTCGTCTCCGCCCATCGCGACGAGACTCTTCGCTGCGCTCAGAGTGACAATTCTTCACGATGAGGATCACTCGTCGTACTGACCACCGACCACTGCCCCCTGACCACTCGTCGTACTCAGCACTCAGCACTCAGCACTCAGCACTCAGCACTCGCTAGACCCAGTGGCGGAGCTTGAAGAAGGCGACCATGATCACGGCGATCACGATCATCGCCGCCGTCGCCACCCAGAAGCCTTCGGGGTTGCTGCGGAGCGGCAAGATGTCGAAGTTCATGCCGTAGATGCCGGTGATCAGCGTCATCGGCAGCATGATCACGGAGAAGACGGTCAGTAGCTTGATCACGTTGTTGATGTGCGCGTTGATCAGCGAGTCGTGGGTGTCGCTGAGGCCCTCGATCACTTCCTTGTGGTCTTCGACCGTGTGCCAGATTTTGCCCACGCGATTGTTCAGGTTAGCGAAATAGTCGCTGAAATCGTCGCCCAGCAGCGACGCAAGCGATCCGGCGCGGCGCTCCAGGTCGGTCATTACTTCAAACTGCGGCTTGATCACGTGGCGGAAGGCGAGGATGTCGCGGCGCACCATCGAGATCTCGTACACGCTGCGGCGGGTGTTGTCGGTGAAGATCATCTTGCCGATGCGCTCGATGTCCTGATCGATCTTATTGAGCATCGGGAAGCAGTATTCCACCAGCTTGTCCATAATGCTATACAGCAAATAGCCCGACCCGTGCTCCATCAGGGCGGCGCGGGTGGCGGGAATATCGCGCACCTGGTCAAACAGGCCCATGAGGGGCCGCAGTTGCCCGGCATGGGCGGTAATCACATAGCCCGGCCCGACGAAGATATCCACCTCGCTGGCGATGATGAGATCGGTGCCGGGTTCGGCGAAGGGAAAATGGAGCACCAGGAACAAATAGTCGGTGCGCTCGTCCAGTTTGGGTTGCTGATAGGGGCTGGTCACGTCGACGAAGTGCAGCGTATGGATGTTGGGATAGTGGGTATGCAGCCACTCGATTTCCGAGCCGCTGGGGTGTTGCACATCGATCCAGGTGAGGTTGGCATAGCTCACGGCGCGCATTTGCGGCGCGGGGCGCCCACCGTGGGCCGATTTCGCCTGACCGTGCGGGTGTAACCGCGGCGCGGCATTGGGCAGTGGCGCGGGCGGGGTTTTGAACTCGCCGATCACGCCATCCGGCGGGTAGTCCGCGACGGGCAGCGGCGCGTCGAGACGTTTGGTTCCGCCGGTGATGGGGGCGCCGGGTGGTGGATGGTCCATGGGACGGCCCTCCGCGCAAGGATGCGAACAGCGTCGCCGCCGGCCCGCAGGGCAGATGCGGACGACGGCGCGCAACGATTGGTCCGGCCGCAGCAATCCACCATCGCGGTGGTGCTGCCTCGTGCAGCAATGGGCGTGCCAGGAGATCGCGCCCGGCCCCCACCCTGCAACTAGAATAGGGGGTGCGCTTCCAGGAACCGGCTTAGCTCGGCCAGCAACCGGCGGATGCGCGCGGCGGCCTGGGCGCGTGGCGGGTCCCGGTCGGGGCGGATGAAGTAGAGGGCCAGTTGGACGTGGTGCCAGATGATGCGCGCTTCGGCGGCGGAGTCATTGTCCAGCGGGGCCACGGCGCGGTAGCCCGCCAGCACGAAGGGCACGGCGCGCAGGGCCAGCGGGCAAAAGTCCCAGGCGGCATCGGCCCACCCCGCCCCGCCCCAGTCGATCAGCGCGAGATAGGTCAGCGTGGCGGGATCGACCAGGATGTTGGCCGCGTTCACGTCGCCGTGGGCGAAGCGCCGGGAGACGGGCGCCTGGGCCTGCGGCGCCAGCCGGTCGAGCCAGCCCAGCAAGCGACGGGCCTCGGCGGGGGTCATATAGCCTTCGCGGGCGAAATCGGCGAGCCAGGGGCGGGGATCGGGGTCCTCGCCGTTGCCGCGCAACTGCCCGGCGGGACCGTCCGGGGAGACGCCGGTGTGCAGCAAAGCGAGATCGTGGCCCAACTCGCGCCACACCTGGGGCACGGCTTCCGGCGCCTGGCCCAGCGCGGAGAGCGGTTCGCCTCGCACCCGCTCGTACACGGCATAGGGCACCGGGAGCAGGTCGCGGCTGTCGTCGAAGGCGACGATGCGCGGGGTGCGCACCCCGGCGGTGCGCGCCGCGGGCACGGCGATGGCCTCGGTATACGCGCCCGCCGCGCGCGCCGGGTCGTTCAGCGGCACCCGCAACACGTAGTCGTCGCCGAGCAGATAGACGGTGTTGCCGCTGCCCATATGAGTCAGTTGGGCAAAGGTGCGCGTGCCCAGCCCATGCCGCGCGGCGATGGCGTGCAGGACGGCGTCGGATACCTCGGTTGGGGCGGGTCGTTGCACGCGGGCCTATCCCCCTACGAGTGCTGAGTGCCGAGTGCTGAGTGCTGAGTGCGACGAGTGGCGTCCGGTAGGGGGCGCTACACCCGTTGTCATTCAGCGTTCAGTCCTTGTTCCTCAGCACTCGGCCAGGCGAAGCCGCGCCGGCTAGCGCGGGCGGCGCGCGGGCCGGGCGGCAAAGCGGCGCAGCGCCAGTCCGCCGAGGGCCACGATTAGAGCACCCAACGCGAGCGGCCAGAGCGGCGGGGTCCCGGCGCCGGTGGTGGGCATCCCCGGCACGGCGCCGCCGGGGGCGGGCTGGGCCGGCGCGAAGGTCAGCAGCCCGGCGCCATTGGCGAACACCAACTGCACCCGGTCGCCGGTAAGCTTATACGCGCTCACCGTTTGCAGCGCGGCGAAGTAGCGGGTCTCCCAAGCCATCGTGTTCGCGTCCGCGCACGCGCGCAGGGTGGCGATCACCTGGCTGAGGGTCAGCGCTCCCTTCGCGTCCGCCGTGTACGTGCCGCCGTACACGTTGCAGCCGCCCGACCCGCTGACCGATCCGTCGGCGGCGAACTGGATGGTGATCTCGTTGGCGCTCAGGTCGCTGGTCTGTCCATCGGCGCCCTGATAGCTGACCAGGCGCCATTGCGGCCCCACCAGGGCGGCGGGTTGCCCGGCGGCGGCGCCGGGTGCCGGGGCGAAGGTCAGGACGCCCGCGCCGTTGTCGAACAGCAGTTGCACCTGCGCGCCGCTCAGCCGATACTGGCGGACGGATTGCAGCGCGGCGAAGTAGCGGGTCTCCCATTGCGTCTTGTTCTCGTCGGCGCAGGCCATTTTGGTGGACACGATCGCACCGGGCGTTATTGTGCCGTCGGCGGCCACCTGAAACGTGCCGCGATAGCGGTTGCAGCCACCGGACCCGCTGACCGTCCCATCCGCAGCGACCTCGATGGTGATGCCGAGGGCGCTTGTGTCGGTGGTCTGCCCATCGGCGCCCTGATAGCTGACCAGGCGCCACTCCTGGCCCACCACCTGCTCCGACACGCCGGGTGCGGCGCTTGCGGTCCCCGCCAGCAGGGCGAACGCAAATGCCGCCGGCAACGCGGCCTGCAAAAGGGTGACAAGTGACTTTCTCATCTTGTGGCTACTCCTCTCTTCCTGCGCGAGATGCGCGGTCGGCTGGCACAGTAAGCCTGATCACCCGCCGGGCCGGTTTCAAACCGGCCCCTACATCGCACGGGCGGCGGGTGACCCGGCCGGTTCCAGCCGGCCCCCACACCGACAGCGGTGCCGGACAACAGGCAGTAACCGTAGGCGGCTCTGCATCCCGCGCGACCCGCGTCCGGTGTGCGCGGGCCGATGCTTACCTATCCTGGACGCCCACAGGCCGGGAGAGGTTCCCTCAGAGGACCACCGGGGGGCGCCGCCCCTACGGCTTGTCCACCTTCGCCAGTTCGGCGAGCATCCGTTTTTGCAGCGCGGTGAGCTTGTCGATCCAGCCCTGGCGGTAGGGGCGCAGGGTCTCGACCAGCACCTGGGCCACGGCAAGGTGGGCGGCCCATTTGCGGTCGGCGGGGATGATGTACCAGGGCGCGGACTCGGTGCTACACCGGCGCAGGGCGTCTTCGTAGGCGTGGGTGTAGGCGTCCCAGCGGGGGCGTTCGGCCCAGTCGCCGGGGTTCAGCTTCCAGGCTTTGCTCACCTCTTTTTCGCGGGCCAGCAGCCGCTCGCGCTGCTCGTCCTGGCTCAGGTGCAGGTAGAACTTGACGACGAGGGTATTCGTCTCGGTCAGCAGGCGCTCGAAGTTATTGATCTGGTCGTAGGCGGCCTCGATCTCGGCGGGCGGGGCCAGGTCGTGCACGCGCACCACCAGCACCTGCTCGTATTGCGAGCGGTTGAAGACGCCGACGACGCCCTTGCGCGGCACGGCGCCGTGGATGCGCCAGAGAAAGTCCCGGGCCGCTTCCTCCTCGCTAGGCACTTTGAAGGCGGTGACTTGCAGGCCCTGCGGGTCGATGGCGTTGAAGACGTGGTTGATGATGCCGTCCTTGCCCGCCGCGTCGCGACCCTGAAGCACAGCCAGCAGCGCGTGGGTCTGCGCGCCCCACATCAGTTCTTGCAATTCTTCCAGTTCTTCGAGCAGGGGCGCCAGTTGGGCCTCGCCTTCCTTCTTGTCCAGGCCGCCGTCGGCGTTGGTCGGGTAATCGCGCAGGTGGACGTGGGTGTGGGGCGCGATCTTACGCGCCAGCGGGTCGGCCATCGGGCGGGTCTCCTTGTCGAATAGGGAACTCAATAGACAACCATCGCCACCGTGTCACTCTTCGCTGCGCTCCGAGTCTCGGCGTTGGCCTACGAGCCGAGATTCTTCGCTGCACTCAGAATGACATTAGTAAGCGCCGGTGCCACGCAGGACGACTAGCACGGTCCGTACCAGGATAC
>JAICKM010000740.1 GCA_025927935.1 Chloroflexia bacterium
ATCGTCTACCCCGTCAAAGACCTGGCCCAGGCCAAGCAACTGTTCAACACCCTTCTGGGAGTCGAGCCGATTATGGACCAGCCGTACTATGTCGGCTACCGGGTCGGCGACCTGGACATCGCGCTCGATCCCAACGGCCACCGCCAGGGGCTGACCGGGCCGGTCGGCTACTGGCCCGTGGACGATATCCGGCAGAGCCTGGAGGCCCTGCTGGCCGCCGGGGCGGAAGCCCTCCAGGAGGTCAAAGATGTCGGCGGGGGCAAGCTGATTGCCTCGGTCAAAGACGCCGACGGTAACATCCTCGGCCTGATGCAGATGCCGTAACGGCGCACGCGCCACGGCGCGGTTCCCTGCGGACCCGGATTAAACAGTGTAAGGCAAGCCAGGCCGCCGGCAGCCGCGCATCAGCAGACCGCGAAGGCGCGAAGCACGCGAAGATTCTTTATACTCGTTCGATTCTTCGCGCCCTTTGCGCCTTCGCGGTGCGCACTCGGCGCTGATGAATCGCGCCGCCCCCGGATCACGGGGCCACGGGGCCGCGGGTGGTGCTGAGCATCCAGCGATGGCCGAAGGGGTCGATCAGCTTGCCGTTACGCAGCGCGCCGTCGAACTCGCCGGCCAGGGGCCGGTCCACCGTCGCCCCGGCGGCGACCGCCTGGGCAAACAGGGCGTCCACATCGGGCACGTCGAGCACGATCAGCACGGGCGAGCCGCCGAGGGTCTGCGGGCTGCGCACGTCGATGGCCGGGTACTCGTCGGAGAGGTAGAACTCCGCGCCGCCGACCTGGAGCGTGGCGTGCGACACCCGGCCCTGCTCGTCGGGCAGCAGCAGCGTCACCACCGCGCCAAAGGCTTGTTTGTAGAATTCGATGGCCGCCGTGGCGTCCGTGGCGCACAGGTACGGCGTCACGGTCGTCCGGTAGCCTGGGGGAACTCCCGCTGTAAGGTCTGTCATCGCTGGGCCTCCTATCGCCGGCGTAACGCATGCGCCGTCTGCTACCGGCACAATAGCACAAAGGTTCTACCCCGTCAAGCGCCGAACCGCCATCCGGTCCTGGCCTTTCGATGGCACCGCAGAGACGCCGAGGACGCAGAGAGCGTTATTACGATATTCTTGGCGGCTTGTGCGCCTTCGTGCCCATCCACAGATCAGACAGTTAAAATTATCCTCTGCGATGCCATCGAAAGGCCAGGACCGGGAAATTGGATAGCCGGGGGGCTTGACTCTGACGTTACGTCAGGGTTTATACTGAGCGGTGAAAGGAGGTCACACCTTGGATCGAGGGTTTTATCCCGCCGGGCAGTTCGCGCGGAAAGCGTCCGTATCGATCCGCACGTTGCGCTACTATGACCAGGAGGGCTTGCTGCCCCCCTCGCGCGTGACCGCGGCGGGCTACCGGCTGTATACCGATGCCGATCTGGGCAACCTGCAACAGATCCTGGCCTTGAAGTTCCTCGGCTTTTCGCTGGAGGAGATCAAGGCGCTGCTGCGCGCCGAACCGCGCAATCTGGCCGACGTACTGGCCCAGCAGAAGGCGATGATGCATGCCAAGCGGACGCAACTCGACGGCATTATCCAGGCCATCGAGCAGACGGAGCAGTTGTTGCAGGCGGGCGAATGTGATTGGGACGCCCTCGTCAATGTAATCCAGGTGATACAAATGGACCAGAACAAAGAATGGGTCAACAAGTACCTGACCCTGGAACAACAACAGCAGATGCAACACCTGACGGAGCAGTCCTACTCGGACACGGCCAAGGAAAAGCTGGCGGCGCGCGCCCAGGGTTGGACCGAGGCCGACCAGCAGCAGGCCAACGCGCAGTGGGCGGCCATCTGGGACGGCGCGAAGCGGCTCACCGCCGCGGGCGCCGACCCGGCGGGACCGGAGGCCCAGGCCCTGGCCCAGCAGCACAACGCCCTGATCGCCGCCTTCACCGGAGGTGACCCCGACATCCGCAGCGGGTTGCAGCAGTGGTGGCAACACCACGACGAGTTGCCCACCGCGCAGCGCCCGTTCCAAGCGCCGCTCACGGCCCCGGAACAGGCGTTTCTCGACCAGGCGCTGGCCGTCTCCCGGCAGCACCAGGGCTAGCGCACGCCGCGCCCACTCTCGTCGCCCGGTCCCTGGTGGGGCCGGGCGACCTTTTTGCCCCGCCGGTGGCCTGCTGTTAGCAACCACGCAGCGCGATATATGGTAAGGTGGCGGGCGCGCGGCTACGGATTCGGGCACGACAGCCGCCGGACATCCGCCCAGCCCAGCCCCGGCCCCGCGGCAGGATGTGTACTGCTGATCCGGTATATCAGAGTGTGATAGAATAGGGGTATGACCCGGTAGCGCGTGGGTCTAGAGGCGCGGGCCGCGCGGCCCGCGCTAGGCGAGGCTGCGGCGCGGTTTTTGCTTTGACGGAAGGTGAGACGAGAATCGCCGTCCGGCCTCCTCTGCTGCCCGAGAGGAACTTATGAGTAGCAAGCTTGACAGCTCCGGCGCGGCGCCGGAGCAACCCATCCAGCAAGCGCCCGCCGAGACGCCGCCGGCCAACGGCACCGCCCCGGTCAACGGCGCCCAACCGATCCCCCCGGCCCCGGTCGGGCAGGAGACGAACCGCCTGCCGCGGCGAGGCCCGCCGCCCGCCGCGGCGCCCCCCGCTGCGTCCGCCCCGCCATCCGCGCCGCCCGCGCCGTCCGCGCCACTCGCCGGCCCGGCGCCGGCCCGGCTCGACGACGATCTGCTCGTGCCCGGCGGCGGCATGGGCAAACGTGACCGCGAACGCGATCTGACCTCCGGTGGCGCCCGGCTCTCCATGGCCGAGTTATACAGCCGCCAGGTCTACCACGGCACACACCCCGGCGACAAGTATGTGCGCCGGGTGCGCCCGACCAAGGGCGGCTTCCGCCGCCTGGGGCCGGGCCACCTGGAGGCGTTACCGGGGGCCATCCAGCCGACCTCGCGGTTCGGACGCGCGTTCGGCGTGCTCAAGCGCTTCATCATCGGCACGCCGATCTCCACGGCGGCGGCGGCCCACGAGCGGCTGACCAAGATCAAGGCGCTGGCCGTGCTTTCCTCGGACGCGCTCTCGTCCGTGACCTATGCCACCGAGGCGATCCTGGCGACGCTGGTGGTCGCGGGCAGCGCGGCTTTCGGCTACAACATCCCCATTGCCATCGCCATCGCCGCGCTGATCGCCATCGTCGTCTTCTCCTACCGGCAGACGATCTATGCCTACCCCAAGGGCGGCGGCACCTACATCGTCTCCAAGGACAATCTGGGCACGCTGCCGGGGCTGGTCGGCGGGGCGTCGCTGCTCACCGGCTATATCCTGACGGTGGCCGTGAGTATTTCCGCCGGGGTCGCCAACCTGATCTCGCTGGCCGAAACCATGAACCTGGGCCACTTCGCCGGGTGGCGGGTCGAGGGCGCGCTGATCGCGATCCTGATCCTGGTGCTGCTCAATCTGCGCGGCCTGCGCGAGTCGGGCACGATTTTCTCGCTGCCCACCTACATCTTCCTGGTGCTGATGTTCGCCATGCTGGCCCTGGGCCTGTACCAGTACGGGGTCGCGG
>JAICKM010001077.1 GCA_025927935.1 Chloroflexia bacterium
AGAAAGCGGATGGGGTCGCTATCCCCGGCGTCCAGCGAGAGCCAGGCGACCGGGCGATCGCACCCCGCGACCCAGGCACTGAGCAGCGTGGTTTTGCCAAAGCCGGCGGGGGCCGCGAGGAGGGTCAATTTGCGGGGCAGCGCGGCGTTCAGGCGCGCGATCAGGTGGGGCCGGGGGACGCCGTTAGGCCGCGGTGGGGGCGTATAAAGTTTCGTGGTTAAAATGAGGGTAGACATCGATCCACTCCTGGGCCTGCACCCCGGGGCCGGGGAGGACGCCCCCGGGCTAGATTGGTGAGGATGCGTGCGCCACCCTCTCATTTTACCACTTGGAGGTTTGTCATGTTCATCCTCCGTGGTATGATACCATACGGACCCCCGGCCAGACCACGCGGCTTGCTAGGGCGGCCCGCCAACGCCCCACTCGCGCCTCGTTCGGCGCCAGCAAGGGCTTCCAGCAGTGTCGGGTAGTCCGCATGGCCGAGGGGCAACAACGGCGGATGCTGTGCGGGCTCACGGGGCCGGCCGCTTGCGGATGGCCCATTCGGCCACGGCCAGGTTGATCACCACCCATCAGGAGCGCGCCGATGTGCTGGTGTACAGCACACCGGCGCTGCAGAGCGCGGTCCAGGTGACCGGGCCGATTGAGTTGCGCCTGTTCGTGTCCTCTTCGGCGCGCGATACCGACTTCACCGGGAAGCTGCTCGACGTGTTTCCCGATGGGCGGGCGATAATCTTGACGGAGGGCATTTTGCGGGCGCGGTACCGCAACTCGCTGGCGGCGCCTGAACTGCTCCAACCCGAGGCGGTCTACGAGTTGCGGCTCAATCTGTGGGCCACGGCTAACGTGTTTTTGCCCGGCCACCGCATCCGGCTGGAAGGCTCAAGCAGCAACTTCCCGCGCTTTGACCGCAACAGTAACAGTGGCGGCGTGATCGCCAGTGAAACAGCCGAGCAGTACCAGGTGGCGCTAAACCGCGTTCTTCATGACGGGGCGCGCCCGTCGCGGCTGATCCTGCCGATCATAGAGCGATAACAAAGTGTGCTGCTACACGGTCTGAGTACGGACGTCGAAAAATTAGGTCATCGCGTTGATACCACAGCGGCTGCCCCGCAGAGCGTCAGGGGGAAAGCTGGTGAGCGGTAAGTTCTATTTACATGAAGATGATTGGGGCATGATCGAGCTGCTGCCCGTCGAGAATATGGCCGGCCGCCAGCGGGTAGCCGAAGCGGCGCGGCAGTTCTCGCAGGAGCATTCGGACGGCGTCGGCTGGACGGCGATGTACGAGGTGCCTGAGGCCGAGCATTCGCTGGAGGAGCGGCAGATCCAACTTGCCGAGCTGCGCGCGCTAGTCGGCGCGTGGCTACCAGAAGCAGCCATGGTGGAGTCAGGCTCCAGCAGCTATGTGGAGACTGTTGCGCACGCGTTCGCTTTTGGCGGCGCAGCCGCAGGGTTGGGGGCCTTCTATGGCACCTATAAAGGCGACATCATCACGGGGCTCTATTGCTTGCTGCCTGACGGGGCGGATGCGGTAGCAGTGGCGCGCTTCGCCGCGCTGCTCGCCATGCTGGGCCAACGACACCGGTTGATGCTGGCCGACTGGTGGAGCGACACATTGGTCGACTTACGCGATGCGGCTACCATAACAAGCTATCTGCACG
>JAICKM010000732.1 GCA_025927935.1 Chloroflexia bacterium
AATAACAGCTTCAGCAAAGTCTGGTCAATCGACGTGATGGAGCACCTGGACCACGCCGACATCGCCCGCTACCTGGCCGAAGCCTACCGCGTGCTGGCGCCGGGCGGGCGGATGTTCATCTTCTCCAACACCCGCGAGCGCGGGCCGTTCGACTTCCTGGTCTCCGGCTCGCGGCGGCTGGCCGATTGGCTGGCCCGGCGCGGCCTGGCCGACCCGCGCCGCGACCTGCTGCGCAAGTCGGACCACCTGAAGGTGCTCGAAGTCTGGGAGGATGTCGAGGACGCGGTCACAGCGGCGGGTTTCGAGGTGCGCCGCGTGGTGTATTGGAACGGCGTGTTCCAGAGCTTCCTCGACAACGTGCTGCTGCGCCTGGCCGAGCGCCTGCTGGTGGGGCTGCGGGGGCGTAAGGCCGCAGCCCCACCGGCGCCGGAGACGGCGCCGCCCGCCTTCCAGGATGCCCTGGGCCAGGGCGCGCTGGAGGCGCGCAGCACCGTCCGCAGCCGCTTGCAGCGCGGCGGGCCGCTGTTGCTGGTGCTGCGCGCCATGACCGCGCTGATGTGGCTCGATATTGTGCTGTTTGGGCGCTTCCGCACCGGGCCGTATTTCGTGCTGCTGGGCAAGCCGAAGCAGGGCGCGTGAACATCCTCTATGTCGCCTCGGCCATCGACTTGCCGGGCACTTCAGGCGGGGCGACGCATGTGCGCGAAGTGGCCGAAGGACTGGCGCGGCGCGGGCATCGCGTCCATGTGGTCGCCCGGCGGGGTGCACGCGGGCCGCTCGATCTCGGCCCCGGCATTCAGACTACGCTGCTGCTCTGGCCCGATAAGCTGGCCTTGCTCGGCTACCCGGCGATGGCCGGGGTGGCCCGCCGCTTCCGGCCCGACGTGGTGATGGAGCGCTACTATAACTTCGCGGGCGCGGGCGTGCTGTTCGCACACCGGCGCGGCCTGCCCGCCCTGCTCGAAGTGAATGCGCCGATGGTCGATCCGCCCGGCTCATCGAAAGAGTCGCTGGACCGCCTGCTGGGGCGACCCCTGCGCCGCTGGGCGGTGCGCCAGGCGCTATGGAGCCGCCGCATCGTCACCCCGCTGGCGACCACCGTACCGCCGCCCGTGCCGCGCGATCGCATCGAGCAGGTCAACTGGGGCGCCAATGTGGACCGCTTCCACCCCGGCCTGCGCCAGGAGTGCTCCGGCGAACTGGCCGCGCTGCGCCGCGAGTGGGGCATTCCCGACCACGCGACGGTCGCCGCGTTCGTGGGCAGTTTTCGTGCATGGCACGGCGTCCAGAGCTTCATCCGCGCCGCGCTCAAGCTCCTGCCTGACCATCCCGACCTTTACTTCCTGGCCGTGGGCGGCGGGCCGGAACTGGCCCCTGTCCAGGCCCAGGTGACGGGTTCGGGGCTGGGCGCGGCGGAGACGCGGCGTATCATCTTCACCGGACCCCAGCCGCACGAGCGGGTGCCGCTGCTGCTGGCCCTGGCCGATATCGGCGTGGCGCCCTTCGTGCCCGCCGCCTACCGGCCTTTGCGCGCGTTCGGCTTCTACTGGTCGCCGCTCAAGATCTTCGAGTACATGGCGATGGCGCTCCCCGTCGTCACAACCGCGATTCCGCCGCTGAATGCCATTATCCGCGAGGGGCAGGAAGGACTGCTCTATCCCGAAAGCGATGATGTGGCCCTGGCCCAGACGATTGCCATGCTGGCCGCGGACCCCGCGGCGCGCGCCGCAATGGGCGCCCGCGCCCGCGAGCGCGTGGTGGCCCGCTATAGCTGGGACGCCCACTGCGCGCAACTGGAGCAGGCGTTGGAGGCGATCCGTTGAAGATCCTGATCGCCACCGATGTCTTCCCGCCGCGCTGCGGCGGCGCCGGGTGGAGCACATACTATCTGGCGCGGGCGTTGCGGGCGCGCGGGCATGAAGTAAGCGTGGTCCGCCCGCGCTTCGACACCACGGCTCGACAAGCACGGGTGCATCCGGTAGAATATGATGGGTTTCGTGTGGCCGAAGCAGTGCTGCCGTTGCCGCAAAACCCGCTGCTGCGCCTGATCGCGCGTAATTGGCAGGGGCCGCGGCTCTTGCGCCGCCTGATCGCGCGGGAAGCCACGCGGCTCGGCGCGGACCTGATCCATGCCCAGCACTCGTTGACCGTGCCCGCCGCCGTGGGCGCGGCGGACGCCCTGGCGCGGGGGCGGGGACGGCGGGTGCCGGTGGTCGGCACCGTGCGCGACTACTGGCCGCTCTGCTACTATAACACGATGCAGGTGCCGCGCCGCATTGCCGTACCGGGTTCCGCCGCGCCGTCCTCCGCTTTCGTCCCGCCCCGCGATGTGCCGATTGCCAATTGCCGGCGCCTGGGCAGCCTGGCGCGGGCGCTGTGGCGGGCGCAGGGACGGCGGGCCGGGCGTAGCTTGCCGCTGCTGCCGTTGTGGCAGGGCGCCACGGCGCGGCGCCGCCGGGCGTTGCGGCGGGCGGACGCCGTGATCGCTGTCAGCGGCTTTGTCGCCGAGTTGCTGGCCCGTGGCGGGGCCGTCGCGCCCGACCGGCTGCACGTCATCCCGAACCTGGTGGATCTGCCCCGGTTGGAGGCGCTGGCCGCGGAGCCGCCCCCGCTGGCCGCGTTCGACCTGGCGCCGGGTGCGCCCTTCCTGTTGTTCGTGGGCAAGCTGGAACCGAGCAAAGGGGCGCAACTGCTGCCGCGGGCGTTGCAGGCCGCGGGTGTGGGTACGAGCCTGCCGCTGGTAGTGGCGGGCAGCGGGCCGTTGCAGCCCTGGTTGGCCGCGGCGGCCCAGGCACACGGCCTCGACATCCGCTTCGGCGCCTGGCTGGACAACGCCGATGTGCTGCGGCTGATGCGCGCGGCCACGCTGCTGCTGTTCCCTTCCGACTGGGCGGAGCCGCTGAGCCGGGTGCTGCTGGAAGGCTGCGCCGTGGGCGCGACCATCCTGGCCCTTGACACCGGCGGCACACCGGACATCATCGTCGATGGGCAGAACGGCCGCCTGGTGGCCGATATGGATGCCTTCGCCGGGGCGTTGCGCGCGTTGCTGGCCGACCCGGCGCAACGCGCCCGGCTGGCGGCGGGCGCGCGGGCCACGGCGCGCGAACGCTTCAGCGCCGAGGTGGTCGTGGCCCAGGTCGAGGCGTTGTACGCGGCGGTCGTTGCCAGGGCTGCCACGTGACCGAGCACCCGGCGGGCGCCGCGCCGCTACGGGTGGCCCACTTAGTGCGGGCCATCTTCCCACAGCATGGCTACGGCGGCATGGAACGCGCGGCGACGGCGCTCACCGACCACATGTTGCGCGCCGGGGCCGATGTGACCCTGTTCACGCGCACCTGGCCGGGCATGGGCGAGCGGTTGGCTTTGGGACCGCGGGGCCAGGCGGCACGCGTGGTGGGCGTGCCCTATTCGGTGCTGCCGCTGCGGCCCAACTCGATCCTGGCCCGGCTGACGAACTATCCGCTCTTCGTGGAGCGTATGGGCCGGGCGGTGGGCAACCAGGCCCGTGGCGGTGCGTTGGATGTCGTGTACGCGCACGGCCTGTGCGCCTACGGCGTGCGCGATCCGGCCCGGCGGCAGACGCCGCGCGGGGTGGCTCCGCTGGT
>JAICKM010000200.1 GCA_025927935.1 Chloroflexia bacterium
ATGCCCTTGAAGTTGTCCGGGCCGTTCTCCTCGAAGATCGGCGTGTTCTGCACGGCATCTTCGTAGGGGCCGGGGGTGCCGTAGCTATCGCGCGGGTTGGCATTCCACGGCGTGGGCGGATACGGGTGATAGTTGGCGATCTTGCCGTCGCGGATCACGACGTGGTGCGAGAGCACGCCGCGCACCGCCTCGTGGAAGCCGCAGCCGATGGCATCGTCCGGCACCTTGAAGTCCGACCAGACGGCGGTGTGCCCGGCGCGTAGCTCGGCCAGCGCCTGCTCCACGAAGTAGAGCGCGGCGGCGGCGGCATACGCCTGGAAGTAGGTGCGCGCCCGGTCGCGCTCGATGGCGTTGCTCCACTTGGGAATATGCCACTCGAACTCGACCTCCGGCTTCATGGCCGTCTTCGGCAGATAGATCTTCACGCTGTGGCCGGTCGCCTTGATATAGCCGATATCGACCAGCCCGGCCAGCGCCGTCGCCCAGAAGCGGGCGATGGGGCCGCCGCCGGTGTCCAGCGCCAGGTGATCGCCGGTGCGCTTGTCGTACCAGCGCGGCGACATGACCCAGCTATAGTTGTCGGAGAAGTCGCGCTTCTGGGGGCGCGGAATCGTCGTCTGGTTCCAGGGGTGGCGCTGGTCCACCGGATTGCCCAGCGGGTCGGTCTTGACGAACGTCTCCTGGTTCGCCCAGTCGTCATAATAGGAGCTGCCCAGCAGAATGCGGATGCCCAGGTTGATGTCCACCAGGTTGTTCGTGACCAACTGGCCGTCGACGACGACGCCGGGGGTGACGAACATGGCCTTGCCCCACTTGTCCATCGTCTTGTAGTTGTAATCGCAGACGTTGGGATCCTGGAACGACCCCCAGCAGCCGAGCAAGATGCGCCGCTCGCCGACATGCTCATAGCCCGGCAGCGCCTCGTAGAAGAAGTCGAACAGATCGTCGTGCAGCGGGACCACCTTCTTCATAAACTCGACATACTTCATCAGACGCACCAGATAGTCGGTGAAAAGCTGCACGGTGGGCACGGTGCCCACGCCGCCCGGATAGAGGGTCGAGGGGTGGACGTGGCGCCCTTCCATCAGGCAGAACATCTCGCGGGTCATGCGGCTCATCTGCAACGTTTCGCGGTAGAACTCGCCCGTGAACGGGTTGAGCGCGGTCATGATCTCGGCGATGGTCTTATAGCCGTGGTCGCCCGCGTGCGGCGCGGGCGTGACCTGGGCCTTTTCCCAGACGCTGGGATTGGTCTCCTTGACCATCTGCTCGCAGAAGTCCACGCCCACCAGGTTGTCCTGGAAGATGTTATGGTCGAACATATACTCGGCGGCCTCGCCGAGATTGACGATCCATTCGCCTAGATTAGGCGGCTTGACGCCGAAGGCCATATTCTGGGCATAGCACGCACAGGTGGCATGATTATCGCCGCAGATGCCGCAGATGCGGCTGGTGATAAAGTGCGCGTCGCGCGGGTCTTTGCCCTTCATGAAGATGCTGTAGCCGCGGAAGATGGACGACGTGCTGTGGCATTCGGCGACCTGGCGGTTCGCGAAGTCGATCTTCGTGTAGATGCCCAGGCTGCCGACGATACGGGTGATCGGGTCCCATGACATTTCAACCAGATTAGGCGTCTGGGTTTGCTCGGCCTTCATGGGATGGGTGCTGACGGCCATGGTGCTGCTCCTCTCCCTGCTACTTTCCGTAAGTGGTGGGGTGATAGCCGGTGGTCAATTTCGACCCGGTGTGGCGCCATTTCGGCTCTTTGTTAACGGTCGCATTGGTGAATGAGCGTAGCGTGCGGATGGTCCGCCCGTAGATGGCGACCGCTGTGGATGAGACGCGGGCGCCGGGCGGTTCGTCCATGAAGGGCATGAACTTGTCGGGGAATCCGGGCATGGTGCAGCCGATGCAAATCCCGCCGACATTGGGGCAGCCGCCGATGCCGGCCATCCAGCCGCGCTTGGGCACGTTGCAGTTCACCACCGGCCCCCAGCAGCCGATCTTCACCAGGCATTTGGGGGAGCCGTATTCCGTGGCGAAGTCGCCCTGCTCATAATAACCGGCGCGGTCGCAGCCCTCGTGGACTGTCTTGCCGAACAGCCAGGTGGGCCGCAACGCCTCGTCCAGCGGGATCATGGGCGCCAGGCCGGCAGCCTGGTAGAGCAGGTAGAGCAAGGTCTCCATGAAATTATCGGGCTGCACCGGGCAGCCGGGCACGTTAATAATGGGCAGCCCGGCTGTGGATTTCCAATCCCAGCCGAGGTAGTCGGCCATACCCATGGCGCCGGTGGGGTTGCCGGCCATGGCGTGGATCCCGCCATAGGTGGCGCAGGTGCCCGCGCAGACGACGGCGAACGCCTTGGGCGCCAGCCGGTCGATCCACTCGTTAGTCGTGATCGGCTGGCCGGTGGCCTTATCCGTGCCCATCGCCGCCCAGTAGCCCTCGCTCTTGATCTTCTCGTTGGGGATGGACCCTTCCATGACCAGGACGAACGGATCGAGTTTTCCGGCCTCGGCGTCGTACCAGAACTGCATGAAATCGTCGCCGACCTCATAAGCCAGGACCGGGTTGTGGAGATGCACCTTGGGCAGGCCCGGTATGGCGCCGAGCACCACATCTTCCAGGCTAGGTTGCATGGCGGCGGTGATCGAGACCGAGTCGCCGTCGCAGCTCAGGCCGGTCGTCATCCAGACGATATGGACATCCTTGACCGCCGGGGCGTGCTGCGTGACTCGCCCATAGGGAACGTTGTCTGTTACCACTGCGATTCCTCCTCTCGTGCGTGACCGGCCATTCTTCTTTGGTGCCTGGGGTGATCCGTCCAGCGCCCGGATAGCATGCGCTCCGGCAGGGGGCCGGCAAGGCGCCTGCGCGCTACGAATCAATAATGGCGAATCTGTTGTGGCGGTGGTTAGATCAGGCCCAGTCCGGGGGTGGCGAGTGCGAGACCGGGCGCGCAACGGTAATCAACGAGCAGAGGCTGGAGCGCGAAAGCAGGGAGGTGCAGGGAGTCGGAAGCGGATTGCGAGGAGAGGCATGGGCCGGGCCGGGCCATCCCGGCGGCGGGATACCGCCAGGGTCGCCGCGCGCCGATGCGCATAGCTTTGCCGGTATCGAACGCAAAGTGCAGTCTCCTTGCCGGTCCCTGACTTGCTCTTAACCAAGGCAACAATAGCTGGGCTTGTAAACAAGAATACACCCATTTCTGCCCTCTGTCAATACCTGAAAGTGGGCAGGATCGGTGCCTGAATTCGTGGGAATTAGGCGAGCGGATTCAGCCATTTTCCCGGTAGAGTGGTCCGAATTTACCTGGGGGCCTTACGCATCGTGAGGATGATACCAGCCGCCCGGAGCACTGGGGGTATTAACGCCGGATGCGGACGAGGGCCGGCGGCTCCTGGAGGGCAACCCAGAGGGAATCGGTGTCCAGCGCCAGCGCCGTGGGCGGGGTGGCGAAGGTGAGGCGTTCCACTACTTGCTGGGTGCCGGGATCGAGCCGCACCACCTGGCGGGTGCCCGGTGAAAGGACGTCATTGCGCTCGGTGGGCACGCCGGCAATCCACAGGGCGGTTGCGTCTCCGGCGAACACGTCGGATGGGAACCCGAGCGGGATGATGCCGTTGCGCGTCTGGTTGCTTTGCGGGTCAATCTGCTGGATGCCATCCGCGTGGTAGCCGTCGGCCCAGAGGTAGCCCGCGGCAAAGATCAGCGAATGGGGTTCGCTGCTCACGTGGATGCGCGCCTGGATCTGCCGGGTTTCCGGGTCCACGCGCACGACGGCGGATTCGTCATGGTTGGCGACCCATACGGCGCCGGCCCCAACCGCGATGCCGTGGGGCTGGCGCCCGGCGCGGAAGCTGGTGACCGCGCCGCTGGTCAGGTCTAGCCGGGAGACGGTGCTTCCCCCGGCGTTCGCGGTCCAGAGCGCCCCGAACCCCAGCGCGGCCTGGGCAATCGGGTGGGACGGCACGGCAAAGGTAGCCGTGATCGCGTTGGTCGTGGGGTCCAGGCGAGCGACGGTATCGGCCCCGTTGCCGGTAATCCACACCGCGTCCGCGCCGGTGGTGAGACTCCACGGACTGAAACCCAGCCGGACGGGTGATCCGGCCACCTGATTCATCGTGGGGTCAATACGCAGGACCACTCCCGCCTCGCGGTCGAGCACCCATACCGCGCCCGCGCCCGCGGCAATCTGATCGGCGTGGACCGGCAGCGGGATGGTGGCGACGATGCGCGCCGGGTCGAGGCCCAGACCGGGAGCGGCGGTCTGCGCTTGCGGCAGGCCCGCCTGGGCCGGCGCCGGGGTGCCGGTGACGGGGGCCGGCACCGTGGGCGGGCGCGGCTCCAAGTCTCCACTACAGGCGGCCAGTCCGGACAGGATCCCGATACTTAGCCCCACCATCCGGAACCTTGCTCGCCATGTCACCATCCGGTCTATCTCCTTCATGTGCCGGCCGTTTCCCTGCCCGATCTCGCCCATGACGGTATTTACCCGTCGCCGGCGCAGGTGGCGACCCGGCAACGCTAACGCTGTTTAACGCATCTTAAACTACACCGGTGGCGGGGCCGGAGTTCCCTGGCCGGGGGCCGGGCTACGGCGGGCCGGGCCGCCGGGCATAGAAAATACATCTCTATACCAGGCAAACGCATCACTATTTATATCCGCCCCTGGCGAAAGTTCTAACAAATACGTCTCATATCGCCCCGGTAGGCAATTCCCTATTGACTCGCCGGGCCGGGGTCAAGATAATAACCTTTGCGCGGTAGCAGGCCGGCAGGTTTCCCGGCTCGCGCCCGGTCATTCGTTCCAGACGCCGCAACAGGGCCGCCCATTGCGCGGCGGGCATGCAAGCGCGGATGCTCTGCGTGGCAGAGCCGGTTTCTTTCCGTGGCTGCTCCCCATGGCGTCTATCACCGCTTTAGCGCCTCGTATTGCACCCACGGCCAACGTCCCCCTGGCGCTCAGGAGGTTCTCATATATGCGTATCACGCGACTGTTCACCCTGGCGATGCTGGTTCCGCTCCTGGCTAGCCTGTTCGCGGCGACCGCGAACGTCCAGGCCGCGCCCGCGCCGGCCCCGGCCAACCCGACCAGCAATCCCCCCTTCTTCGTCCACTACTATCTCTGGTGGACCAACCTGCACTGGCATGACAAATTGGGGCCGAACTACCCGTTTGGCGCCGCGCAGCCGCCGCTCCCGGCCACCATGGGCGCCGATGGTTGCAGCGCGACTTCCCTGTATCCCGGCAACCAGCTTCTCGATATTCCCCAGGCGGGTCTCTACACCCAGGACGACCCAGCCACCTTCGACCTGAACATTCAGCAGGCGGCGGCCGCCGGTATTCAGGGCTTTGTCGTCTCCTGGGCTGGCCTCGGCACGCCCGATCAGACGCCGGACAGCTACGGCTTCAACCGCCGGCTTGAAAGCCTGGCGAGCCGGGTGGCCGCCTTTAATGCCGGCCACGCCAACAAGTTTTATCTCATGGTGGGCTATGACGGCGCGTCGGATGGCGGCACGCCCCGGTCCGCAGCCTGGATTCAGAACGACTGGAACTATTTCCTGGCCCGCCACCAGAACGACCCGGTGTTCCAGGTGCCGTACTACGGCAACAAGCCCGTGCTCATCCTGGAGAACTCCTGGCGCTTCTCGGCGGCGGATGTCGGCGCCGCCGTGGGGCCGTTCGGGAGCCGGGCGGTCATCGTGGGCGACGAGCACGGCCTGAACTACTGGAACCGCGGCGTCTCGCCCTATTTCGCCGGGGCGAGCTGGTACTGGTCGGCCCAGGACCCCTACAACAATCCCCAGTCGTTTTCGCAGATTGCGGCGTTCGCGGCCCAACTGCACGCTGAGGGCAAGCTCTGGTTCGCCCCGATGACCGGGGGCTTCAATACCGCCGCCCTGGCCGGGGGCAGCACCTGCATCCCGCGCAACAACGGCGAAACCATCCAGCGGCTCTACGACGGCAACAAGGGATCGAATCCGAACGGCTGGTTCTTTATCTCGTGGAACGAGTATTTTGAAAACACCTACCTGGAGCCGAGCGCCCGCGACGGTAGCCGCGCGCTCGACGTGCTGCACAGCATCATCGCCGGCAGCCCGCCGCCCCCGCCGCCGACGCCGGGGCCGCCCCCGCCGTCGCCCACACCTGGCCCGCCTCCGGATCCCTGCCGGCAGGGCTTCAGCGATGTCACGCCGGCGGATTACTTCTATACGCCGGTCCAATACCTGACCTGCCACGGCGCGATCTCCGGCTACAGCGACGGCACGTTCCGCCCCGGCGCCAACACCACGCGCGGCCAGCTCGCCAAGATCATCGTGCTGGCGGAGAACTGGTCGCTCGTGCGGCCCGCTAGCGCGCACTTCACCGATGTGCCGGCCACCAGCCCCTTCTACCCCTACGTGGAGACGGCCTACGCGCACGGCATCATCTCCGGTTACGGCGACGGCAGCTTCCGCCCCGGCGCCAATGTGACCCGCGGGCAGTTATCCAAGATCATCGTGCTGGCCCAGGGCTGGGCGACCACGACCACGGGCGGCCCGCATTTCACCGACATCGCCCCCACCAACCCGTTCTACGGGGTGATCGAAACGGCGTATGCCCACGGCATCATCTCCGGCTACAGCAACCAGACGTTCCGGCCCGGCAACAACGCCACCCGCGGCCAGATCGCCAAAATGATCTACAACGCGGTGACGGCACCCTAGCCCCGTCGCCGGCCCCCGCGGGCGGGCGCTCGCGGGGGCCGGTTCCTGCCCGGCGCGCGCTCCTTGCGGCGCCCGGTTGCAAACCGGCCCGGTAGATCGTTGGATTTACCGGAGTCGCCAATCGTTCAGTAAGGAATCGGAGCGAGCGCAAGAGTAACGGACCTATTGACTCTACGCTATATAATAACAGTAAGGAAGCTGACGCATTCGTGTATCGTTGGGATATATTATCCAGCATCGTTCAGTCATATCGGGAATAGGGTTGCTCGCGAGTGCGGGCAGCCGCCGGGCGGGCGCATCGCAGCGGACGGCTGTGGCTGTCTGCTGTCCGTGTTGGCCGCCGATAGCGTCCCCGGTGAACCGCGTACCACATGGTGAAAGGCTGACCTATGAAACGAATGTTGACGGGACTCCTGGCGATGGCGGTTGCGGCGTCCGCCCTGGCGACGATACCGGCTCGCGCCGACGGCATCGGCTTTCTCCTGGTGAATCAATACGCATATATCAATCCGGCGGGCACAAAGGGCGATTGTGCTCATATCCAACCCGATCAAGTGGATACCAATTCCCTCTTAGTCCTGGCCGTGGGCACCAAGGGACCGAACGCCACCCTGGCCGTGCCGACCGATGCATCCGGTGATGTCTGGCAGCAGGCCGTATACGTGACCGACGGCGGCCCGGAAACCGGCCGCACACTGGCCGTGTTCTGGACCAGCTACAACCCCAAGGCGCCGCCTGGTGGGCCGATCATTCATATGGATTGTAACCCGCAAGGCTACGCCGAACAGGTCATGCTTGATGTCTTCGGTTCCGCCACCCCGGCGGTTCTCGATGCGGTGGGGCACGCCAGCGGCAACGGCAAGTATACGCAAGCTATCCAGGCGGATACTCCCACGACCGCAGATGGCGACCTGGTGCTCGGCTACCAGAGCCAGCGCGAAGCCTATATCACGCAGGGGCGTCAGGACTGGCAGGCGTTTGATCCGGACGCGGGCTATACGGTCGGCTCGGGCAGCATCGGCGGAGTGTACAACTCGGGCATCAAGGCCCTCACCTTCCCGGCGGGAAGCCTCCCGGCGACCAGCGCGGCCACGGTCCATCCCCGTTCGTACAAGGCGCGCCCCGCCTGGTGGGTCGGCGCCCTGGTGGCTTTCCGCCACTAGCGGCGGCGGTAATCGGCACAACGAATGAGGGCAGCCCTGTACAGGGCTGCCCTCGTTCATATGCTGCTCTTTTAGCGCGGCGACCGGGTTCAGACACTTAACCTCGTGTGCTGCCCCGGCCCAGTGCCGCCGCTTACGGCCCGACGCGTTGCGTGTTGAAGCCCACGTCGTCGAAGACCACGTTGTAGACCCGGCTCGCGGTATTGACCTCCCCGATCTGCACCTTGCCGATGGGTGTGGTGCCCATTTCCAGGGTGAGGGACAACGAACCGATCGGGGTGCCATCGAGCCATACTTCCGTCTGGCTCGCCGCGCCGTTGATCTTGGCGTGGAACTCCAGGGAATGCCAGCCACTCCCGGCACTCACGGACGCCGTGCTGACGAACGAGGTGGGGCTGACGTCGTTTTGCAAAGCCAGCCTGCCCGCCGTGTTGATGTAGAGATAGGCCAGCGAGCCGTCGGCGGCCGTGCGGAAACGCAGCAGATTGACCTGGCTGGTGTAGCTGACCAGGTTGAAGTAGATCCGCGCATAGCCGTCGGTGTACGTGCTGGGCAGGGTCTTCTTGGCGTAGGTGCCGCCGTTGGTGGTGTTGCCCTGGGCGGCATAGCGTCCGCTATGGGCAAGCGCTGTCTGCACAGCCAGCCCCCCGCTGCTGGTCCACGCGCTCATGCTGCCCGACTCGAACCCGTCGCTAAAGATCAGCGTGAGGGGCGGCGTGGCCGTGGCGGTACTCGTCGCGGTGACGGTCCGTGTGACCGTGGAGGTCACGGTCATGGTCGGCGTGACGGTGGGCGTGGTGGTGCGGGTGGCTGTCGCGGTTGAGCTAGCCGTGGCCGTGGCGGTCGGGGTGACGGTCGCTGTTGCCGTGGGCGTCTGAGTCGCGGTGGCGGTCGGGGTGACGGTCGCCGTTGCCGTGGGCGTCTGAGTCGCGGTGGCGGTCGGTGTCCAGGTCACCGTGGCGGTGGGCGTTAGAGTGGGTACCGGCGTCCAGGTCGCGCTGGGCGTGGCCGTGATCGTCGGTGTATCGGTCGGCGTCGCGGTGCTCGTCGCGGTGGCGCTCACGGTCGGCGTGTCCGTTGGCGTGGCGGTGTTCGTCGCGGTTGGTGTGGCCGTGAGCACCGGCGTATCGGTCGGCGCCGGCGTATGGGTCGGCGTATCAGCCGGCAGCGGTGTCGCGGTCTCGCTCGGCGTGGCGGTAATCGTCGGCGTATCGGTCGGCGTTGGCGTGTCCGTCGTGGTCGCCGTGGCCGTGGGCGTATCCGCCGGCAGCGGCGTCGCGGTCGCCGTCGGCGTCAGCGTACTGGTGGGCGTGTCCGTCGGCGTGGCGGTCTCGGTCGCCGTGGGCGTATGGGTCGGCGTATCGGTCGGCAGCGGTGTCAGCGTCGTGGTCTTCGTCGGCGTGTTGGTAGGGATCTCCGTGGGCGTGTTAGTGGCGGTGGCGGTCGCTGTAGCGGTCGGCGTATTGGTCGGCAGCGGTGTCGCCGTGGCGGTGGCGGTCGCTGTAGCGGTTGGCGTATCGGTCGGCGCGGGCGTGACCGTCACGGTGGGCGACGCAGTATTCGTGGGCGTTACAGTGGCGGTGTCTGTGCCGGTCGCCGTGGCGGTGCCGGTCGCCGTAGCGGTACTGGTGGGGATCGCCGTGCTGGTCGCCGTAGTCGTGGCGGTATTGATAGGTGTCGCCGTGCTGGTCGCCGTAGCTGTGGCGGTGTTGCTGGAGGTCGCCGTAGCTGTGGCGGTGGCCGTGCGCGTTACGGTGGCCGTGCGGGTGGCGGTGCCTGCCGGCGGGGGCGTGGGCGTGCCCCCGCCGCCGCTGCCGAAGTTGTAGGACTGCACGTCGAAGGTGCGGCCCTGGGAGTCGGTGGGGGCCACCGTGACCTGCGTGCCGTTCACTGTCACCAGCAAGAAGTGGAACACCTGGCTGATAGAGGTCGGCCGGGTGGCGCTGCCGCAGGCGCTGCCGCCGCCCGCGCCGCCGTTCGCCGAATAGCTCCAGCCGATGCTGTAGGCGTCGATGGCGCTACAGTGGCTCACCGGCTCCAGCTTGCCGCCGCCGCCACCCGTGAGATAGCTAATCAGGCCGTTGGCCCCCGAGGAGAGGCTGCGCTGATAAATATGGGCGTGGCCGTTGAAGGCAATGTCTACCCCGTAGCGGCTCAGCAGCCCTTCTAGGCTGGTCGCCCCTTGCAGGAATGTGTCCGAAGTCTCGCTGGCGTTGTCCGAGTAGAGCGGGTAGTGGAACACCGCG
>JAICKM010000181.1 GCA_025927935.1 Chloroflexia bacterium
GCTGCTGGGCGCCGCCGGCATCCCCAGCATCGCCTTCGGCCCGCGCGGCGCCGGCCTCCACGCCGACAGCGAGTGGGTGGATCTCGCCAGCGTCGAAGCCTGCGCCGCCACCCACGTCGCCACGGCGCGCGCCGTCTGCTCCTAGACCCACCCCCAACGAGGCTTCACGTTATTATGTCAATGTGATCGTGTGAGATAGTACATAAGCAGACCAAGAAGTATACAGATTACCATGGCGGTGCTTCCACCGTACAAAAAAATACTGGCCTACTCCGCTAATCGTCGGATTGGAATCCAATACCAGGGCCAAGCCGATGAACGCCACGCATACGGCAAGTCCTCCGATTCCGAGAAGGCGCTTCATACCAGCAGCAAAGCCACGGGCGGTGATAAGGTAAACGCCGCTAAATATTGTCAGGGGCAGAACACCGAGAACCGGAACTATCCAGGGCAAGTGAAACAGCGAACCGCTGAGCGTCAGTAGTAACGCGATCCAGCCACTCGCTACCATATACCGTTGCCAAATCCAGACCCGCGTTGGTTCCTGGCGAGGATTATTTGAATCGCGCATTGTAGAGAGGTTACTTTTCAAGTTAATTGCTCAGCGGCGATCCTCGGGACCGGGTTCTCGAAGGACCACGGCGCGGGCCAGGCGCTGGATGCTGCGGGCGAGCTGGCCCAGGGGGTCGGGGCGGCGGGCCACTTCGACCAGGCTCTCGGGGTCGTAGGCGCCCGCGGCCAGGGCCAGGGTGGCGTCCGTCAGGCGAGCGGCGTCCCGCATGTCGGCCTGCTGTTGGGCGCGCAGGCGCTTGCGTTCGAGCGCGGCGGCCAGGCGGGCGCGCAGCAGGACCGGGTTGAACGGCTTGGGCATGTAGTCGTCGGCGCCCAGGTCGAGACAGCGCGCCACGTCCGCCACGTCGTCCAGGGCCGAGATGACGATCACGGGCGCAGCGCGCAACGCCGGGTCGGCCTTGAGCGCGCTCAGGACCGCAAAGCCGTCCATGCTCGGCATGAGGATATCGAGCAGGATCAGGTCGAAGGCACCGGCGCGCGCCGTCTCCAGAGCACGGCTGCCGTCGTCCACCGGCACCACGGTGCAGCCCAGCCGCTCCACAAAGCGCGCCAGCATCATCCGGTTGACCGGGTTATCGTCCACCACCAGCACAGCCGCGCCCATCATCGGCGCGGTCAGGAGTTCAGTGCCGGGGGTGCCCGGCGCCGGACTACGATTTTCGCTCTGCATGAAGTTCCTTCCTCTGAGCGCGCGGCTAACCGGCGCGCTGTAGCTCGTCAAATGCGCGGCAGACCCGCTGGAACTCTTGCTCCACCTGGGCCAGCAGCGGCTCAGTGCCCTGCACCGTGCCGGCGCGGCCCCGCTTCTCCAGTTCTCCCGTCAGGGCGGCCAGATGGTGCGCGCCCAGCATGCCGCTGCTGCCCTTCAGGGAATGCGCCGCCTGCTTCAGCTTGGCCGGGTCGCCCGCGGCGATGCCCTCGCGCATGGCGGCCAGCAGGGGCGGCGTGCCGTCGCGGAACAGATCGAGGATTTCCTGCACCGGGTTGGGTTCCTCAGTGGTCTGCAATTCCTGGCGCAGCAGGGCGAGCACGCTCAAATCGACGGCGGGCGGCGGCGCCGGCTGCGGCGCGGGCGGCGGGGGCAGCGGCACGGAAGGCGGAATCGCGAGTACCGGAGCGGGCAGCGGGCGGGTGGTTTGCCGGTCGGAGCGGCGGCCCCAGCGCTGGAGCGCGGCCTCCAACTCGGGCACGCGCACGGGCTTGCTGATGTAGTCGTCCATGCCCGCGGCCAGGCAGGCTTCGCGGTCGCCCTGCATGGCGCTGGCGGTCATGGCGATGATGCGCGGGCGCTGCCCGGCAGGCCAGCGGGCGCAGATGCGCCGGGCCGCTTCCAGGCCATCCATCTCCGGCATCTGCACATCGAGCAGGACAATGTCGTAGACCTGGCGTTCGAGCGCCTGCAACACTTCCAGGCCGTTGCCCGCCACATCGGCGCGGTAGCCCATGCGCGCCAGCAGTTGCAGCGCCAGTTTCTGGTTCACGGCGTTGTCCTCGGCCACCAGCAGGCGCAGCGGCACCCGCGCGGCAAGCTGCCGGTCGATCTGCGGGGCCTCCGCGGGGGAGCGTTTGCGCGGCGGCTGCTCGGCGAGGATCTCGATGAGCACGTTGTAAAGCTGGGCGGGCTTCATCGGCTTGTGCAGGTACGCGGCGAAGCCCGCGGCTGCGGCCTCCGGCTCCCGGCGGCCCAGCGAGGTGAGCATAATCAGCGGAAGCTGGGCGCCGTCGTCCAGTTTGCGGATCTCGCCCGCCAGCGTGATGCCGTCCATCTCCGGCATATGTAGGTCCAGGATCGCGGCGTCGAAGGGGTCGCCCTCGCGCAAGCAGGTCAGCGCCTCCGGCCCCGAGGCGGCTTCGAAAGTCTGCATGCCCCAGGCTTGTAGTTGCAAGGTCAAGATGCGGCGGTTGGTAGCGTTGTCGTCCACAATGAGCAGGCGCTTGCCCATCAACTGGGGCTGGGTACCCTGCAAATGGACCCGGCGCGCACTGGTGCCCGCGGCGGCCAACAAGGTGAAGTGGAAGGTGGACCCCTGGCCCACAGTGCTCTCAACCCACATCCGCCCGCCCATCAACTCGCTCAGCCGCCGGCTGATCGCCAACCCCAGGCCGGTGCCGCCGTAGCGGCGCGTGGTTGAGGCGTCGATCTGGCTGAAGGAGCGGAACAGGCGATCCATGCGGTCCGCCGGGATACCGATGCCGGTGTCCTTCACCGCGAAGTGCAGTTCATAGCGCCCATCGGCCTGGCGGGTCGCATCGACGGAGACGACGACTTCGCCGCGCTCGGTGAACTTCACGGCGTTGCTGACCAGGTTGACCAGGATCTGCCGCAGGCGAGTCACATCGCCGACCAGCGTGTTCGGCACCTGGGCGTCGATGAGATAGGCCAGTTCCAGTCCCTTCTCGCCGGCCCGCGGCGCCAGGAGGTCGAGCGACGACTCCAGGCACTCGCGCAAGTCGAAGGGCTGGTTTTCCAATTCCAGCTTATCGGCTTCGATCTTCGAAAAGTCGAGAATATCGTTGATGATCGTGAGCAGATCGTCGCTGCTACGGCGGATCGTCTCGGCGAAATCCTGCTGTTCGGGCGTGAGCGGGGTATCGAGCAGCAGGCCGGTCATGCCGATGACGGCGTTCATGGGCGTGCGGATCTCGTGGCTCATGTTCGCCAGGAACTCAGACTTGGCCCGCGAGGCGGCCTCGGCGGCGTCCCTGGCCTGTTCCAGTTCCTCTTCGGCCTGTTTGCGCTCGGTTACGTCGCGCAGCACGCAGATACTCAACTCCTCATCGCCCAGGCGCATCGCACTGACCGAGAGGTCCATGGGGAAGATGGACCCGTCCTTGCGCTGGCCGCCGACCTCGCGCCGCGCTCCTGGCCCGGCGTGCCCGGCGGTCTCCAGCAGCAGGGTAAACGGTTGCCCGATCACCTCGGCGGCGCGATAGCCGAAAATGCTCTCCGCCGCCGGATTGAATGAGCGGATCATGCCCCAGGAATCGGTCGTAATGATGGCGTCGGCGGCGTTGTCCACGACCGCCTGGCGGTACAGGCTTGCGGAGACGAGCGCGCCGGCGATCTGGTTGAAGGCGCGCGCGACCTGGCCGAGTTCATCGCGGTTGTCCAGGTTCACCGGTTCCGCTGGGGTGCCGCTGATCATACGCTGGGCGGCGGCGTCGAGCCGGGAGACGGTGCGCATGACCGCCAGATAGAAGCCGGCCCAGAGATAGGCCACCAGCAGCAGGGCCGCGGCCGTCAACCCGACAATCAACCAGCGACGGGCGCCGAACTCGGCCAGCCGGGCCAGCAGCAAGCCGTCCAGCTTATCGACGGCGGCATCCCAGTAGGCAAACGTCGCCGCCCGCACCGGAGCACCGGCCTCGCGGTATGGTTGCGCCGGCGGGTGAATGACCGGGGGATCGATCAGATCCTGTTTGATCTGCTCCAGAAAGGCTTCCGTTTCGGCGGAGGCTGTCTCCAGCGGAGGTTGCAACGCCGGCTGCAACGTACCCGACGGGTTATTGTCGAACGCCATGTTCATGTTGCGGCGCGCCTTATTGGCGTCTGCCAGGACGAGGCCGCGCAACGCAATCAGTTGCGTGCGGTCCTGCGTCGTTGGGACGCGTTTCGTCACCATATCGTCGCCCAGCAGGGTCGTTTGCGCCAGCAGATCTTGCCAGTCGGGTAGTTGCACCAGCACGGAATTCGCCAGGTAATAGCTGTCGAGTTGCGGATCGAGGACCAGGTTCGAAGAGTCCCCGATCTGGCTCATCAGCGAACGAATATCGGTGATGAACTGGGTATGGCGGTCCTCGCGCGCCGGGGATTCCAGTGGGATCGCTTTCAACTCGGCCCAGCCATCGCGGAGCGCCTGGAAGCGCGGCGTGGTCAGCAGGGTCGCGCCCGCCTGGCGGTCGGCGGCGGCGAGCGCCGTGAAATCGGCGTCGATCCGGTGCTCGTTCTCCACCAGCGCGGGGCGCAGAGTCAGAGCGCCCTGCACATACGCGTGGGCCAGCAACTGGTCTTCCAGGCTGTGCTCAAACAGCCGGCGTAACGGGCGCAGATACCCGGTCCCGGTCAATTCCCGTTGCCCGACCCCGATCCCGCGATTGATTTCGGCCAGGAGCGAGGCGAGCACCAGGCCCAGTGGCAGGGCAAAGAGCAGGCTGATGAGGATGAACTTTTGGGGATACTTGAGACGGTTCATCACCGCCATCGCCGGGTTGAACAGCGTCCGCATACGTTCCTACGCATCCTTCTCGGCTGGGTCGCTTCGGCAGGCCGGCGGTGGCCGCAGGGCAGCGGCCCGCCACAGCGGAAGAAAGACGCCCGGCTCGCGCCGCCGATTCTCGTAACCGGCGGTCCCGTCCGGCATTGAACAGGGCAAGGAGCAAAGCGCAGCGACTTGGTCCCGGCTAGTATAGCATATTCATTTCACCGGCGCTTACCGCCGGGAGATTCGCGGGCTAGACCTGCCGCGCAACCGGCAAAAGCGGGGCACGGAAGGTGCTTGCAAAACTGTCATACGCTGATCGCTTGCGGGCGCCGAAGGGAAGTGGTATACTTAATTTGATTACTCCGCCACGCTTGCGCTGCCTCCCCGCGCAATGTAATTCCTGTGCTCAAGCTACCAGATCACGGGATCAGTGCGACCGGACGGCGACTGGGTACGTATACTATACGATAGTGGGATTATAGCAACACAACCGTTTTTGTGAGGAAGACAAACTAGAGACGTGAAACTCTCATTAATACTGGTACCGGTGAAGGACCTGCCGCTGGACGAGGAAGTATTACACTTAGCTTTTTCGTTGGTGGCGCCCGTGGGCGATCGGCGCAATAAACAACGCGCCAGGATTGAAATCATTCATGTGATCGAAGTACCCCAGGCGCTGCCGCTGGATGCGGAATTGCCGGAAGCGGTACAACACGGCGAGGTGGTGCTGGCACAGGCCGAGCAACTCGCCCGTCAGCGTGATGTCGAAGTCAGCGCCGAAATGTTGCAGGCACGGTCGGCGGGCGTGGCGATCGTGGACGAAGCCGTCGAGCGAGGGGCCGACATCATTATCATGGGTGCCCGGCCGCGTCGCCTCCACGGTGAATATCATATGGGCAATACCTTGCCGTATGTGTTCAAGAATGCGCCCTGCCGGGTGCTGGTCAATCGCGCCGCACGAGCAGAGTCGGAGCTTAAGTAGAAAAACCAGCGACGGGCGCCACCGGCCGGGACGGCCTTGCGGTGGCGCTTTCCTGTTGCCGCCGGTGCGGCAGAAGGAGTGTGGACACTCATGAAAATCGTCATTATGGGCTGCGGGCGAGTGGGCACCCGGCTGGCCCAACTATTTGACCAGGAAGGGCACGACGTGGCGATCGTGGATTTGCACACCGAGTCCTTTGCCCGGCTCGGCCCCAACTTCCACGGCACCACCATGGCCGGCACCGGGATCGACGAAGATGTGTTGAAGTCGGTCGGTATCGAGCAGGCGGATCTATTCCTGGCCGTGACCAATCGCGACAACTCGAATATCATGGCGGCGCAGATCGCTAAGATGACCTTCCGCGTGCCGCGCGTCATCGCCCGCATCTACGAACCGGACCGCGAAGAGACGTTCCACCAGTTGAACCTGGAAACGATCTGCCCGACCACCCTGATCTCCAACCGCATCTATGAAGCGGTGAGTACCGGCGAGGACGCCCATATGCCGCGCGTCGAGCCGGTGCCCCTGCCGTCCCTGCCCGCGGAGATCGAGTCGGTGGCCGCCGGACCACTGGAAGAACCGGCCGGCGTGGGGCATGCGTCCGCACAGGAGCGGGCGCACCGCGGGCATTCGCTGCGCCAGCGGTTCTTCCGCTAACCGCAGCAATGCAGGCTGCCAGGCAGCCGGGAGTGACAACATGTATGTGATTGTGGTGGGTGGCGGCAAAGTCGGCTACTATCTCACCAAGACGCTGGTCAACGAAGGGTATGAGATCCTGCTGATCGAGAAGAACCCGGTCAAGGTCAACACCTTCCAGGACCGCTTTGGCGCCGTCGTGATGCAAGGAGACGGTTGCGAGGTCGCCACGCTCGATCGGGCGGGCGCCGCCCGCGCCGATGTGGTCATCGCCGTCACCGGCGACGACGAAGATAACCTGGTCGTCTGCCAGGTGGCGAAGCAGCGCTTTCATGTGCGCAAGACCATCGCGCGGGTCAACAACCCGAAGAATGAGGAGATCTTCCGCCGCCTGGGCATCGACGTGACCGTCAGCCAGACCAACGTGATCCTGTCGCTGATCGAGCAATTGATCCCGGACCGGCCGATGGTCCATCTGATGACGCTCAAGCACGCGCAGATGACCATTGTGGAAACGACGGTCAGCGAAGACTCGCTGGTGGTCGGCGCACCGCTATCCGATATCAAGCTGCCGCCCAACGTGGTCCTCTCGGCGATCATGCGCGACGGCGAATTAATGATCCCGAACGGCACGACCGTCCTGCAAGCGGGCGATGAGGTGATCGCCGTCACGCAGCGCAGCAGCGAAGCACCGCTCCGCCGCTTGCTGGCCGGGTCCTAGCCCCGCGCGGATCCCCCAGGAGCCAAAAACCGCCCCGGTTGCACGCCAACCGGGGCGGTTCCGCTTTCCGCGCAGCGCAGTCGCTACTGCTCCGCGTCCCAGGTGATCGTGGCCGAGTCGATCATGATGAAGGGGATGCCGAGGGTTGTGGACGGCGCCAGGTTCTCGATCGTGATTGTGTTCTCGCCGGGCCGAAGCGCGGCGGCGGGGAAGATCCAGGTGTAGGTGCCCCAGGCCCCGGCATTGGGACTGTAGTCGTTGGGTAAGGGGTCGGCGCCGTTGAAGATCGACTGGCCGTTGATCAGGATACGCATCGGCGTCTTGGCGTTGCCCTCGGAGTCCATGCCCGCCAGCGTCAGGTGCCCGTCGCCGGTGGGCTGCGCGGTCAGCACGAATGGAGCGGTCATCGACGCAAAGGACGTGCCCTGCCCATAGACCCAGACCGCCGTGCGGCCCTCATAGACGCTGGGCGGGGGATAGCGATAGCCGCCAGCAAAGGCCAGGTCCTCCAGCGCCACGCGCCGATCCACGCCGGTGGGCGGCGTGGGGGTGGGAAACACCGGCCGTCCCTTGCTGCCGGTCGGTGTCGCCGGCGCCGGCGGAGCAGACGGCGCCGGCGTGTTGCGGGGCACGGCAATCGCCGCGGGCGTTGCGGTGGGCGGGCCGGGCGTCGCGGTGGCGGACACCGGCGGCGGTGCCCCGGCGACCGCGGTGGCGGTGTCCGCGGGGGGCACCGCTCCGCTCCCGACCGTGGGCGAGGGCGCCGGGCCGGGCGCCCGATTCATGAGCATGCGCCCGCCGAAAAACCCACCGAGCAGCAGCAGGGCGAGCAACGGGATCGCTGCCCAGGCCAGTTTGCCGCCGCCCGGCCCGGAGCGCCGCGCAGCCTCGGCGCCCCTCCAGGTGGCATACGCCGATCCATTGTCCTGCGCGGGCGCCCCGTAGGCCGCGGTGGGCTGATCGGGCACCGGATCAGAGGGCGTGGCGACGGCCACCGGCGCAGAAACGGCGCTCGATGCGCCCGGCGCCGGCACCCAGGGCGCCGGGGCGGCGGGCGGGTCCACCGGCGCGGCCCGGTCGCTCGTCAGCAAGAAGCCCTGCAAGTCCCCGGCCATGTCCGCGGCCGTGGCATAGCGCGCCGCCGGGTCTTTGGCCATGGCCCGCGCGACAATCGCCTCAAGTGGGGGCGGCACGTCCGGGGCGCAGGCCCGCACGGAGGGCGGCGGCTCGTAGACCTGTTTGTAGGCCACGGCGGCCACGTTGTCGCCGTCAAACGGCGGTTGGCCGCAGAGCATTTCGTAGAGGACGATGCCGAGAGCGTAGACATCGGTCGCCGGGCTGATCGGGCCGCCGGTGGCCTGCTCCGGCGACAGGTAGGCAGCGGTGCCGTAGGTCGTGCCTGCCTGGGTCAGCCCCGGCCCGGCCAGCGCCTTGGCAACGCCGAAGTCGGTGATGCGCACCACACCGTGCCGGTCGATCAGGATATTCTGGGGCTTCACGTCGCGGTGGATCAGACCGCGTTCATGGGCGGCCTCCAGGCCGTTGCAGACATCGGCGGCAATGCGGGCCGCTTCCTGCGGGCGCAACGGGCCGCGCGCCCGGATCACGTGCTTGAGATCTTCGCCGTCGATATACTGCATGACGATGAACAGCGTGCCCGCATCGCGGCCATAGTCATACACGTCGACCACGTTAGGCGCCGTGAGGGCGGCGGCCGCCCGCGCCTCGTTCTCAAAGCGAGCGGCCTGCTCCGGGTTGCCGACAAACTCGGGCCGCAGCACCTTCACCGCGACGACACGGCCCAGCCGCAGGTCTTCCGCCCGGTAGACCACCGCCGCGCCCCCGGCCCCAAGCTGGTCCAGTAACTTATAGCGATTCGCCAGTACGGTATTTGCTGGTAACATGCGCCTTTTCCCTGGCCCTGGGCACAACACGGCGCCCCGCTGCCACGGCCTCTGCCGCCATAAAAGCACGTTTCATGCCCGGCGCGGCTGCCGGTTAGCTCTGCGGATCGCCCTGTAGATCTTTGCGCATGGCATAACTCGTGTAACCGGGCGGATAATCGTCGAGGTGGCCCCAGACCTGATAGCCCTGCCGCTCGTAAAAGCCCCGCGCCTGAAAGCTGTAGGTGCTGAGCCGGCTATGCAGACAGCCGCGCCGGATCGCCTCCGCCTCGACGGCGTGCAGAAGCGCGCGCCCATAGCCCTGACCGCGGCAGCGTTCGTCAAGCCACAGGGTCTGCACGTGCAGCCAGCCCCATTGTGTGTAGCCCAGCAGCCCGCCCCAGGTCGTGCCATCCGGGGCAATCAGCACGCGCTCCAGAGGATTCATCTCAGTTTCCAGGCCGCGTGCCGCCGCGCCGGATGCGGTATGCCGGCGGTTGAAGGCCATGAGGCCCTGGCGCACCCAGGCGCGCACAGCGTCGCTAGGCGGCGTTGCGGCCACCAGATGCAGCGGTCCGGCAGTAGAAAGCCGATCCTCCATTAGCGCCGCCTTTCTCTAGGGTAACGATGAGCGTGGCCCATGCAGAGAAAATCCCGCGCCGCTCGGCGGCGCGGGACCTTATTACACGTGAGCCGGCACCCGACCGCCACCGGCCGGCCCGCATCGGTTAATAGATACCGCGCAGGCGGACGGCCTCGGCCACGCGCCCAATGGCCACGATGTAGGCGGCGGTGCGCATATCGACTTTGTGATTCTGCGCCGTCTCGTACACAGCCTTGAACGCACGCACCATGACCCGGTGTAGCCGCTCGTCTACTTCTTCTTCCGTCCAGTAGAAACCCTGGATGTTCTGCGCCCACTCAAAGTAGGAGACGGTCACGCCGCCGGCATTCGCCAGGATGTCGGGCAGTAAGAGGATGCCTTTCTCGTGTAAAATGCGGTCGGCTTCCGGCGTCGTCGGCCCGTTGGCCGCCTCGGCGATGAGTTTCGCCTTGATCTTGCCGGCATTGTGCGCGGTAATCTGGCCTTCGAGCGCCGCCGGCACCAGAATATCGCATGGGATCTCCAGCAGTTCTTCGTTGGTCACATTGTCGGCATTGCCGAACCCCTGCACCGAGCCGTGCTCTTCCTTCCAGCGCAAGACGCGCGCCGGATCGAGGCCATCCCTGGCATAAATGCCGCCATGGCTATCACTGACGGCGACGACTTTGGCCCCATCGCCCATCAGCAGGCGGGCGGCGATGTTCCCGGCGTTACCGTAGCCCTGCACCACCACTGTCGCGCCGGTGAGATCCATGCCGGTGGTCCGCACGGCTTCGCGCACGCAAAATTGCAGGCCCCGCGCAGTCGCCTCGTTACGCCCCACGGAGCCACCGAGGGCCAGCGGCTTGCCGGTGATCATGCCGGGGACGGGGTAGCCCTTGTTGCGGCTGTACTGATCCATCATCCAGGCCATGATCTGGCTGTTGGTGTTCACGTCCGGCGCCGGGATGTCGCGCTCCGGCCCGATGATCCCCTGGATCTCCGTTATGAACCGCCGGCTCAGCCGCTCCAACTCGCCCAGCGACAACTTTGTGGGA
>JAICKM010001109.1 GCA_025927935.1 Chloroflexia bacterium
GACCATCCCGCCGAGGATCCCGCCGAGAATGCTGCCGCTCAAGCGCCGGATCAGCAGGTAGGCCGTGAAGCCGACCAGGGCCAGCGTTACCCACATCAGCAGGTTCAGGAACAGCAGATGGTTATCGGCCAGCCAGAGCGGGGCCAGCAGCACGCCCGGCAGCAGGCTGGTGTCGGTATAGGTGACGGGATTGGGGAAGCCGTGGAAGATCGGCCCGGCGTAGATCTGCGCGGGATCGTGCGTGATTGCAGTGGCGAGCCAGTGCAGCGTCCAGACGAACAGCGCCGGGTCGCCCGCATCGCGCAGCGAATCAGCGGCGTGCGGCAGTTGCGGCCAGGTGACGAGCGCGGCCCCCAGCAGAAACAAGAGCAGCGCCAGGGGCGTGGCGCGGCGGCGCAGGGGCGGCGCGGGCTGGAGCGTGGGCGCCTGGTCCGGCGTGGACCCCGGCGCCGCCGCGCGAGGTGAGACGGTCATGCGGGGCGCGGCAGATCAGACCCCGCCCCGGTCCGCAGCGCGGTCGTTGGGGCCGTGCATGTCCTTCTGGCTGTCGTGGACGGGGCCGTACTTCTCGGCCACCACGCCGGCGGTGCGATAGGCTTCGTCCAGCCTGGCCCGGTCGCCGACGCGCGCCAGGTGTAGCTCGCGCAGGGCGTGGCGGTTGGCCGGCGGGCGCTCAAACGTGTAGCCCGTCGCCTCGGCGATCTCGCGGATCATCTGGGCGCCGCGCGGGTCGCTGTTGAAGGCGACCTCCAACATGCTATAGGGCGCGTCCTGATAGAGTTTCGTGATGCGGATATTCATGAACCCTGGCCTTAGTAATCGCGCCTGTTGCGCCCCGTGCGGATCACAAGGGAGCAACAGGCGCGGGGCGCCCGGCTAGAGGCCGAACGGATTGACGGGCCGCTCGCCGGTGTAAATCAAAACGCTTTTCAGTTCGGTGTACAGGTTGAGCGTTTCCATGCTCAGTTCGCGGCCAAAGCCCGACTGCTTGTAGCCGCCGAAGGGCAGGCCGGGAAACGCCGTGTAGGGCGTGTTGATCGTCACGACGCCCGACTTGATGGCGCCGGCGACGCGGATCGCGCGGCCCACGTCCTTGGTCCAGAGCGTGCCCGCCAGGCCATAGACCACGTCGTTCGCCAACTTGATCGCCTCGGCTTCCTTGCTGAAGCGGGCCATGGTGACGACCGGGCCGAAGATCTCTTCCTGGGCCACGCGCATCTGGTTGTCGACGTTGCCCAGCGCCGTGGGCAGATAATAGTTGCCCTGATCCAGGCCGTCGCCCTGCGGGCGGCCTCCGCCGACCAGCACCTCGGCGCCTTCGCGCTTGCCCAACTCGACATAACTATGCACGGTATCCCACTGCTTGCGCGAGATGAGCGAGCCGATCTGTGTCGTCTCGTCCAGCGGGTTGCCCACCTTTAGCTTAGCGGCCTTGGCGACGAACATCTCCACAAAGCGGTCATAGAGGCTCTCGTGGATGAACAGGCGCGAGCGCGCTTCGCACGATTGCCC
>JAICKM010000408.1 GCA_025927935.1 Chloroflexia bacterium
CGCAGCCCCGACAGCGGGCATTCGTAGATGTCGCGGACGGCGCAGTAGCGGCGGTGCAGGCCGATAAGGCCCTGCTGTTCGCGGGCGCCCAGGCGGGCCTGGCGGGCGCGCGGGCCGAGCACTTCGCCCAGCATGGTGCGTGTCACCTGGTTGTCGGCCAGGCGCGGCTGGACGGCGTACACGGCGCGGGCCGTGGCCGCGAGCGCGGGCTGATCGGTGTGCGCGCTCCAGGCGGCCAGGAAGGGCAGCACCACGTTGACCAGCAACTCGCCGGCGCGGTCCTGGCCGATCAGGTCCGCCGTGCTGCCCGCGCCGCCCAGGTGCGCGCCGAAGTCGCTGTATTCGCTCCAGAAAGAGCCGCCCGCCGCAACATGCAGCCGGGCCAGCCAGCGGGCGGCCAGATCGGCGGGCGCGGGGTCCCGCGCCGTCGCGGCCAGGAAGCCGGGCAGCAGCCCGCCGGGCAGCAGCCAGCTTAGCAGGTGGGCCAGGGCGGCCACGCGCCGGGCCGGGGCGTTGGCCGGGCGCACTCCGGCGAACTTCCAGCCCAGGCTCGCCGTGCCGTCGCTCAGCACATGGCCCAGCAGGGGGCGTAGCGCGGCCCACTGGCGCTCCAACTCGTCGGCCTGGGCGACGCTCTGCCAGTCGAGCGTCTTGTTCAGCTTGCGCTGCGAGGGCAGCAGCCCGGCGCCACCCAGCAGCACCGCTTCCAGCACCACCGTCCGGTCGGCGGTCGGGCGATCCCCGGCGATCAGGTGCAGCAAGCGCAGCGGCAGGCGGACCGCCAGGCCGCCGAAGGGCGCGCGGTTGGCGCTGTAGCCCAATCCATCGCAGAGTCCGGCGTAGAGGATCTGTTCCGCGGCTGCTTCGTGCTCGTGCGCGGGCAAGCCGTCCAGCGCCACGGCCAGATCGGCCTCGTAGCGCGCCGCCTTCTCGGCGAAGCGAGCATCCCCGGCGGCGCCCAGCACTTGCAGCACCTCGCTGAGCGGGCGATGGGCCGTGCGCTGCCAGCACGGTTCCTCGGACAGGTCGCCCAGTTGCGCCGGGAAGTCGAGGGCAGCCAGGGTGGCGGCATCCGCGGTGATGTGCGGCGCCAGCACCAGGGTCGGCACCTCGCGCCCGGCAGCGGTGCGCGCCCGGCGGGCATCAGCCAGGCGGGCCGGGCCATCCGCGCTGCCACCCAGACTGTAGACCACGTGGAGCAACACGTCATTATAGGCCGGGTCGGTGTGGTGGCCGTGGGCATACCAGTCCGCGGCGCGCAGGTGGAGTTCGATGTCGCCGCGCTGCGGGCGGTTAGCGCCGAAGGCCACGATGGCGCCGCGAAAATCCGGTCCCGCCCCGCCCGCCCAATGCCCCCGGTAGATAATCGCCACCGGCTCATGCGCCGTGGTCCAGAACGGGCCTTGCAGCGGGCGCTGCGCGTTCCAGACCGCGGCCAGCGTCTTCTCGTGCAGCGGGAGCGCCTCGCCCAGCAGGGCCGCGGGCGGTTCGGCCAGGGCCGGCGCCGCCGGAAGCAGTTCGTCGTCGAGGCAGGACGCCAGCAAGCACATGGACAGATCTCCTTTTGCGCGGCAACGGATGGGTCTGGACGCGGAGTATAGCACAAGCGGGCAAGCTCCGCAACAAACCGGCGGCACGCATTATTTTGCACCGCAAAGACGCGAAGCACACGAGGAACGAGATTAATATAAATGATCTTTGCGTTCTTCGTTCCTTCGCGGTGAATTTAGGAACGGATGCAGGCGGGCTTTCGGCACACGCGCGGATGCGACTCACGGATCCAGGTACGACCAGCGATTGCTACAGTTTTGTAACTCTTGCGCCCGCTAATTGACGCTTTTGCGCGCTTATCCTATACTCAAGATAGACCTGCCCGTCCCAGTAACCTTTCGCGCAAGCGATACACTATAGACAAGCGAGTAGGGCGCGTCTACACGCAGTTACATCCAAAAACCGCTTACATCCACACCATCCGCTATAGCCCGCGTTGGCGTCCCCCTAAAAGGAGAACCCTTCCATGCGAATGCCCCGTTACGACGTGCGAAACGACGGCGTCGGCCCCTATGCCGTCTTCTATTGCGATAAATGCTACCGCGAATACCGCAGCCAACCCGATATCCAGAACACGATCACCAAGGACGTGGGCCGGGCGGCGCTCGGCGGGTTGCTGCGCAACATCCCGGTGGTCGGCTACTCGGTTGCCAACAATGTGCTCGAAGACCCGCGCTATATTACCAGCCTGAAGCCGGACCAACTCGACGCGGCCTGGCAGCAGGTGCAGGAGAACTTCCACGAGTGCCCCACCTGCCGCCTGATCGTCTGCCCCACCGACTGGGACCCGCAGGCGGGCTTCTGCACGGAGGACAGCCCGCGCCGCGCCGAGATCGCTCAGGCGCAAGCCGAGCAGGCCGCCGGGGTGGTCAAGGGCTTCGCCGCCGCCTTCGGCCTGGGCCAGGCTGTGAACAACCTGAGCCAGGCGGCCAGGACCGCCGCCGCGCGCACGGCCCACTGCTCGCAGTGCGGCACGCCGGCCGCGCCGGGCACCAAGTTCTGCGCCAAGTGCGGCGGGGCCATGATCCAGCCGGAGCCGGTGGCCGCCGTCGTCACCTGCCCGACCTGCCAGGCCGCCGTGCCGCCGGGCAGCGCCTTCTGCACCAGTTGCGGCACCAAGATCGCCGCCGCAGCCCCCGCCGCGCCCCAGCCCACCACCTGCCCCACCTGCGGCGCGCAGGTGGCCGGGCGCTTCTGCGGCGCCTGCGGCACCAAGGTCAGTTGACGAGTGCTGAGTGCTGAGTAGTCTGCCGCAAGGCATCCGTCATTCTGAGCGGAGCGAAGAATCTCCGTCTTGTAGCCACATGAGACTCTTCGCTCGGCTCAGAGTGACAAATCCTCTGTAACGGACTCCGGCGAACCGCGAATCATTAGCGGTCAGATCTGCTTGAGCATGTAGTGGACAGCGCTATAGCCCCAGCGGCGGCGGGTGAAGAGGGACGGCTGCGTTTCGATGACCCGGAAGCCGTGGCGCTCGTAGAGGCGGCGCGCGCCTGTGTTGCTGTTCACCACGTCCAGGGTCAGCCGGGTTTTGCCGGCGGCGCGCGCCTCGGCTTCCAGGTAGCGCAGCAGGCCGCCACCCAGGCCCTGGCCCTGCCGGGCGGGCAGCACCGCCAGCGCCGAGATGTAGCCGGTGCGGGCGTCGGGCTTGTGGTCCGCGCCGGTGAGCGACAGCAAGAACAGCGAGCGCAAGGTGCGCCCCAGCGATTGGCGCCGCCGCAACACGCGCCACATCTCCATCGCTTCCGCGCTGCCGAAGCCCGGATGTTCGGCAAAGCGCAGCAGGCCGGCGCCATACACGACGCCGGCCTGCTCCCCCACATAGCACGCCCAGCCGGAGGGTAGCACCGCGGCTACCTCGGCGGCCAGCGCCGGGTCGTTGCCCAGCGCCGGCTCATATTTATCGGCGAAAGCCGCGGCGATGATCGCGCCGACGGCGGCCCGTTCGTGCGCGGCCATGCGCCGGAACGTCCAGGGCTGCGGCTCATCCGGCGATATCCTGCCCACCACCTTCCACCCCGGTGTCCAACTGGTTGGCAATATCGCGCGCCGCGCGCACGTTGGCGTCCGGGGTATCCACGGCGATGGAGCACGCCGGGCCGAGGATCCAGCGGCGGCCCCCGGTCTGGATGGCAGCGGCGCGGGCCTCGGAGTGGATATGGGCTACGTCGCCGTCGCGCAAGGTTTCGTTGCGCAACCCGCCGATGACGACCTTGTCGGTGCTGGTCTGCACAGTGCGCAGATCGGGATTGCCCGGCGAGCCGACAGCCCAGTTGATGGCATGGACCGGGTAATCGAGCATCGAGAGCACGTAGTTGTTGTTTTTGCAGACGTGCAGCACGTTAAAGTGCGCGTCCTGCGCCGCGGCCAGCACGCGCAAATCATAGGGCCGCGCGAATTCGGCGTACTGGTCCTCGGTCAGCATATCGCGCGAGGCCCAATCGGTGGTGGCGAAGAAGATGCCGTCGGCGCCCGCCTTCAGCAACCGGCCCACAAACTCGGTAAATGTCCCGGTGATCACTTCCAGCGCGCCGTGGACCGCTTTCGGATCCTGCTGCATATGGGTGAGCAGATCGCGCCCGTTCGACAGCAGATCCGCGGCGATGGAAATCGGGTTGAACACTGTCTCCAGGGCATAGACCTTGTCGCCCAGCGCCTCGCAGAGCCGTTCCATCACTTCCAGTTGCTCGTCCAGCGGCCCCGAATCGAACCCCAGCGGGCGCAACTTGCCCCAATCCTGCACGGATTGGATCGGCACCTCGGTGACGACCGGCTTAACGAGCGGTTGGCCGCTGAATTGCAGCTTTACACCCCAGCCCTCGACATGGTAGGATGCACGGGGATTAACCTTCATCCAGTCCCAATCATACTTGGCCTGCCAGGCGAGCATGGCCCCGGCCAGTCCCTCAGCGGTTTCCTCGCACTCATAGAAGTGCCGCCAGAGGCTGACCGGTATGCGATCGACCGGTTCGTTGCGCATCGTCGCGTTGATGCGCTCTTTCTTGCTCATAACAGCCATGGGAATCGTGGCTCCTTTCGTGCGTGGACTACGCAGGCTACGGCGCCAGCAGGATCCATACCACACCTCTAGCCACCTGCGGTGGGGAACTCTCGGTGGGCGCGAGCGTTATGGTATATAGGGGCGCGTGTCGCGGCGCAGCCGGATAACCGGCTGCGCGCCAGGCGATCCCTACAGAAGGAGGGACTTGATGTTAGCGATATTCGGTTCACACGGACTGCGCCGCGCGGCGGCCCTACTTCCACTGGTGGCGCTCCTCCTGGCACCCTTGTCCGCGACCCCAGCGCGCGCTGCGGACTACCCCACCAACCCCGTCCCCGACCCGCACCAGGCGGGCGTGCGCTGGTTTGCCGCCACAGGCCATACCCTGCGCGGCACGTTCCTCGACTACTGGGACCAGCACGGCGGCCTGGCCCAGTTCGGCTACCCCATCACCGAAGAGTTTACCGAGCCCGGTCCCACGGCGAACCAGCCGGTCGTCGTCCAGTATTTTGAGCGCAACCGCTTCGAGCACCACCCGGAGAACGCCGGCACCGGCTATGAGGTGCTGCTGGGGCTGCTGGGTCAGGAGTTCCACGCGCCCGATCCCAAGGTCGCGCCCCAGCCCGGCCCTGCCACCGAATACTTTGACGCCACCGGGCACAATCTCGGCGGCGCGTTCCGCACGTACTGGCAAACGCACGGCGGCCTGGCCGTCCATGGCTATCCGATTAGCGAGCCGTTCCAGGAAACCAACCCCATTGACGGCAAGCAATATACGGTGCAATATTTCCAGCGGTCGCGCTTTGAGTTGCACCCGGAGCACGCGGGCACGGCATACGAAGTGCTGTTAGGGCTGTTAGGGACGCAACTGGCGCAGCAAAAGGGTTATTTCCCGCCCGCGACCCCGCCCGCGGTGTTTCCGCGCTTCGGCCACGCCGCCGATTTCTCGTGGATCGCCGGGCAGATCAACGTAACCAGGATCCAGGGCGGCTGCACGTACCTGCGCTTTGAGGACAACCCCACCGGCGTGGGCAACGGCCAGGTGGACCCGACCGGCCCAGGCTGGACCACCGCGCTCAATGCGGGGCTGGCCTCCGACAAAGCGTATGTCATCGCCTACGGCCATCTGGCCGGTCCCGACGAGCCGCGCGAAATGTGCTTCGCGCCGATGTATGTGGTGGATAAAATCGAAGTGAACCCGGCGGGCGTGCCCTGAGAAGCGGACCAGCGGTGCCCGCCGGGTGCGGGCGCCCAGACCCGAAAGGAGATAAGATGCGCAACATGCGAATCGGGGGGCGCTTGCTCCTCTTGATTGGCGCGGCCCTGTTGCTCGCAGGCTGCGGCCAGGCGGCCGTAGTGGCAACGGCCACGCCGGGGGCCGCCGGCCCATCCGGCGAGGGCACGGCATCCCCGAACCCGACCAACCCGCCCACCGCCACGTCCGCCGGCCAGACACCCACACCGGAGGCCGCGACCACCATCACCGTCGGCCCCATGGTCGCCGGCACGTCGGAGCCGGCGACCGGCCCGATCACCAGCCCACCCCTGCGCGATATTACCCCGGTCGCGCCGCCGAGCGGGGCGGGCGTTGTCATCACTCCCAATGCCGGCGGCGTCGCCGAGGTGAATGTGGACATGACGGGCGCGACGGTGCAATTGCAGACTGGTGACACGCTCCAGGTCAACCTGACCGGGAATTACGACTGGGGCATCACCCTGGCGAACCCGGCGGTGCTCAGTGTCGTGAGCGCTGCCCCGGCCACCGGCGCGGGGCGCGCCGTCTACAAAGCGGCGCAGGCGGGGGACACCAGTGTGCTGCTCACCGGCGATCCGCCGTGTCTCAAATCGAATCCGCCCTGCGGGCTGATGTCGCGCGGTATCGAGTTCAAGGTCGTCGTCCGCTAA
>JAICKM010000739.1 GCA_025927935.1 Chloroflexia bacterium
CGGCGAAACCCTGTCCACCGCGATCCATACACGTCTATTTTGTGTGCAACTCACGCCTGTTCCATGCGGTTTTGTCTGCCGATATCCGCCGGCATCCACCCGTTTGGCTGTCAATTGGGCTGTCAAAACAACAGAAGCTTAGTCCGTTTATCTTGCGTAACAAGGGCGTTCTCCACATCTCCTGAGTGCCGTACACCTTGGATTTCCGCACCCCGAATTCATCTGCGTTTCACCTGGATCGGCTATCATCCGCTTATGGAGAATCTTCTAACGCCGAGACCGGGCGGCGGCCTGAGCCACGGGCAGTCTCAGCAGGCAGGCGCGGGGTGGACGCAGGCCGAACTGGCGGCCCTCGCGCCGGTGGGGACTGCCTACATTTCCCTGCTCGAGCGCCGCCACCCACTCCGTCCGGCCGCGCCGGTCTTGGGCCGCCTGACCGCCGCCCTGCGCGGGAGTCTCAGCGATCGGCTGACGGAGCCCCGGCCTCCGGATGCGCTCCTGCTGGTCCGCTCGCCCGCGTCTAGCGGGGGCGAGGATGCCGATTGGCACCGGCGCATCACCGCCTGGGCACGCATGCGCCCGGCGCTGGCGGCCCATCTGAGCGAACTGGCCATACGCTCGCCACCATCCGCATCCTGCTCGACCCGGAGCCTGATCCCGATCGGAGATCGGCCCATGCCGCGGCCATAACGGAGACTAGGCCCCTAGCGTTGGAGGGACGCTCACACCATGGCAGTTGATACAACCACCTGGGACTGGGAGCCGCTGGATGCGGTCCAGGTGTATGCCCAGGGGGAGATCTGGATCACTGAATTTGCGCTTGCGCAGCATGCAGCCGCCTACTACCTGCGGGTGCGGACCTACAAGGCGGGGGTGCCCGGCCCCGCTCGGGTGCGCATTGGCGGGCCCTACCCCGATGTCATGCGCGCCCTGGCCGCCGTGCGCCGTCTGGTCAATGCGGCACTGGACGCTCTGGTGGGGGCCGGCGCCCCCACGGAAACGCGCGCCGCGCTGGACATCGCCGACGGCAGGTAGGGCCGCACCCATTGGCAGTCGCTACCAACCCTCGATGGGCCTGTGGCACCGCTGCGAGATCGCGGCGTTTCTTGCCGCCCACCAGCCCGCCATCGCCGCCCTGACCCAGCAGGCCTACACCGCCGCCAGGGGTTGTGATAGCTCGGGTCACATGTGCGCCAGACCTCCCAGAGGCGGTCGATATTGGCGTGGTGCAACCAGAAGATCGCATCCAGGGCCCCAGCGTTGAAACTCCCCATCCACTCCGTAGCGCCCCCACTGTCACGTGGATCGTGCCATACGGGACGCGCTCCAAGCACCCCGGCCCTGGGCCGGGGTGCGAGAAGTTGGTCGGAAACCCGCCGAAGTTATCCGCATTCGAGCCGGCAAAATCGGCCTGCGGCAGCGCGGTTTGCAAGGCGACGTCGCGCTCATCCGCGGATGCCGGCTCAGTAGCCGAGGCGCGGCGGACCGCATCAGTGTGCACGCTGGGTCCGAACCGAATCTAGGACCAGAGCCTGTCCCAACTCCGCTCGGCGTCCCACTCCGGTGTCGGCGCGAAGAACCCCGGATCATCAGGCACCAGATGCTCTTTGACGGCGTCTTCGTTCAGCGCGAACCCCAGGCCCGGTCCTTCCGGTACGCGGATGTAGCCTTGCTGGATGATGGGCTTGGGCACCGCGTCGATCAAGTCGCCCCAGAACGGCAGCTCGGTAAAGTGATGCTCCAAGGCGATAAAGTTCTCGGTCGCCGCCGCGCACTGCACGCTTGCCATCGTACTGATGGGCGTGCCGGCCATGTGCATCGCCATGCTGATGCCGTACTGTTGCGCCAGATCGCCAATCTTCGGTGGTGTCCCTCAACTGCCGTGATGAACCGGGTCTAATGGTGGAAACACATGCATCAAGTCCATCAAGGTCTCCAAAAACGAAATCGGCACGCGATAGCCCAGCAACTCCTCCATGCTCCACACATGGTCGGTCAAGCCAGCAGCCATCGCGGGAGTCTGCGGCCCTCAGCGGCGCAGCGACCCGGCACCCCGCGTCTACTCCTGCACCGCCAACTCGCGCCGCAAGCTCGTATGCGGCAAGACCAAATGGTAGTAGGCCAGTATCAACCACAATTGCTTCTCCAGCCACGGCAATTCTTTGCTGAATCCCGTCGTTTTGCGCGTCAAGCGCCGATTGTGCTGGCGCAACGTCAGATTCTCCCGAATTTTGCGAAGTTGCGGGTGGGATTGGTACACTTTGGACATGAACAAACAGTATCAGGTCTACCTCACCGATCCTGAAGTCACCCAGCTTCAGCAGCTCCTGCGCCGGGGCACCCACTCAGCGCGCGTTCAGACCCGTGCGCGCATTCTGCTGCTGACCCATGCCGGCCAGACGGACACCGCGATTGCCGCCGCCCTGCTGACCAGCACCGCGACCGTGCAACGCGTGCGCCAGCGCGCCGTCCAAGAAGGGGTGGCCGCCGCCCTCGCCGAACGCCCCCGGCCCGGCCGCCCGCCCCGGCTTACCGGTGACGGCGAAGCCCGCCTGACCGTGCGGACCTGTACCGCGCCTCCAGCGGGGCGGGCGCGCTGGACGATCCAATTACTCACCGATCGCATCGACCTCTGTGAAGAGGCCCCGGTCGTGTCGCGCGAAACCGTGCGCCGCCGCTTACACGCCCACGCGCTCAAGCCCTGGCAGCACAAGCAGTGGTGCATCCCCCAAGCGGGCGCGCGGTTTGTGGCGAAAATGGAAGATGTGCTGGGCGTCTACGCCCGCCCGTATAACCCGGCGCGCCCGGTAGTCTGTTTGGATGAAGCCAACAAAACCTTGCACGCCGCTAGCCGCCCCGGCCAACCAGTGGCACCGGGCCAAGTGACCCGCCAGGACTATGAGTATGAGCGCGGCGGCACGGCCAATCTGTTCGTCTGGGTCGAACCGCTGACCGGCCGGCGCGGCGTGCAGGTGACGGCCCAGCGGACCACGCCTGACTTTGCCAGCGTGGTGCGCCAGTTGGTGGACGAGGTCTACCCGCAGGCCGAACAAGTAGTGCTGGTGACCGACAACCTGAACACGCATGGGCCATGGGCCTTGTACGAGACCTTAGCGCCGGCCGAAGCGGCGCGGGTGCTGGCGAAACTGGAATGGCATTACACGCCAGAACACGGCAGTTGGTTGAACATGGCCGAAATCGAGATCGCGGCGCGCCGGCGGCAGTGTTTAGCGCGGCGGATTGCGACGCCGACCCAACTGGCCACGGAAGTGGCGGTCTGGGTCGCGGAGCGCAATGCGCAGGGGGGCACGATTGATTGGCAGTTTACGACGGCCGATGCCCGCAGCAAGCTCAAGCGCTTGTATCCGGTGCTCAAGCCCCCCACGCCCGTGTTTACTTCGCAAAATTAAGGTGTTAAAGTACTAGTGGGTCACGCCGCAATTGGTTGCGAATAGAGTGTGGCTGCGCCTGAGCCACCGAGTCGCCGCAGCCGCGCGCGCTGCCGTCGTTCATACCGCTTGCCCTTCCAGATAAACGGGGTCGGCGCGCGGTTCCAGCCGGCC
>JAICKM010000529.1 GCA_025927935.1 Chloroflexia bacterium
AATCTCTGCGTCCTCGGCGCCTCTGCGGTGCAATCAGGATATGACAGGATATGAACGGATGCCGGATGGAGGGCGGGCGGTACGGAGCTTGCAGCAGCAACGGGCATCCGGTATTGCGCCGGGCGCGTGGATAACGATAGAACAGCACACCCTTGGGGATATTAGCGCAGGAGGCCGAATGTGAGCGCGACAAAGATGGGAAGTATCACCGTGGGCGAGGCTCTCGCCTATATCCTGGGCCATTTCGCGCCGCTGCCGCCGGAACCCACGCCGCTTGCGGATGCCGACGGGCGCGTGCTGGCCGATGACGTGACCTCCGACATCGACATCCCGCCGTTCGCCAATTCGGCCATGGACGGCTACGCCGTGCGCGCCGTCGATACCCAGGGCGCCGCCCGCGCTACGCCGCGCACGTTGCGGGTGATCGGCAATGTGGCGGCGGGCTACGTGGCTGGGGCGGCAGTGGGGCCGGGCGAGGCGTTGCGCATCATGACCGGCGCGCCGCTGCCGGACGGCGCCGACGCCGTGATCCGCTTCGAGGAAACCAGCGAGGGCGATGCTCTGCACGCGGGCGCCGCTCACGCGGGCAACCGTCCGCCCGAAGGCGCGAAAGCGGCCTGGCGCGATGTGGCCGGCGCCACGGAAGTGCAACTATATGCCGGGGTGCAGACCTGGGACAACGTGCGCCACGCAGGCGAAGACGTGCGCCGCGGCCAGGTGGTGCTGGCGCGCGGCACGGTGATCCGGCCCTTCGAGGTGGCGCTACTGGCCGCCGTGGGGCATCCGCAGGTGCTCACCCACCGCCGCCCACGCGTGGCGATCCTCTCCACCGGAGACGAACTGGTGGACGTGGATCAGCCGGTGGGGCCGGGCCAGATCCGCAACAGCAACAGCTACGGGCTGGCCGCCCAGGTGCGCGCCGCCGGCGGGGTGCCCATCCTGCTCGGCATCGCCCGCGACAACCTGGCGGAACTGACGGCGCGTGTCGAAGAGGGACTGGCCCAGGCGCCGGATCTGTTTGTCACCTCGGCGGGCGTCTCGGTCGGGGACTACGACATCGTGAAGGATGTGCTCGACCGGGAAGGCACGATGCACTTCTGGCAGGTGCGCATGAAGCCGGGCAAGCCGCTGGCCTTCGGCGTGGTGCGCGGGGTGCCGCTGCTGGGGCTGCCCGGCAACCCGGTCTCTTCGCTGGTGAGTATGGAGCAGTTTGGCCGCCCGGCGATCCTGAAGATGCTGGGCCGCCCGCACCTGGCGCGGCCCGTCGTCACGGTGCGCGCGCTCGAAGCGATCCCCAACAAATCGGGGCGCGAACATTATATCCGTGCGATGGTCACGCGCAACGGGGATGGCGAGTACGAGGCGCGCAGCACCGGCGAACAGGGGTCGGGTATCCTGACCTCGCTGACCCAGGCCAACGCCATGCTGATCGTCGAAGAGACGCGCACGCTGGTCCAGCCGGGCGAGACGGTGCGCGCCATCATGCTGGACTGGCCGGAGCAGGTTTTCTGATGCCCTCCGCTTCCCCGCCCGGCGTTGCGGCCCCGGATATCCTTTACCGGCCCCAGTCGCGCGGGTAGCGGAAGTCGATGCCGGGCGTGCGCGAACCGACTTTGGCGATAATCGGCATCATGCGCTTGTACTGCATGTTCTTGACCAGCTTGAGGATGCGCGCCACCAGGGCCTCGCTAAAACCTAACTGCACCACGCGGTTGGCGTCCATGCGCTCATCGACCAGCAGGTAGAGCACCTGATCCACCTCGTCATACTGGATGCCCAGTTCGCTCTCATCGGTCTGGCCGGGCCAGAGATCGGCGCTGGGCTTTTTCTCCAGGATGGGCTGGGGCACGCCGACGGCGCGGGACAGGGCGCGCACCTGCGTCTTGTAGAGGTCGCCGATGGGCTGGATCGACGCGGCGCTGTCGCCGTACCAGGTGGTGTAGCCCAGCAGGAACTCCGTCTTGTTGGACGTGCCGAGCACCAGCGCGCTCTGCGCCATCGACTGATCGAACAGCACGATCATGCGGGCGCGGGCCATCGCGTTGCCCTTGCGCCCGGCGGTAATATCAGGGAAGCGCTCGAACAGCGGTTCGACCATGGGCGTGATCTCGACCACCGTGCTGGGGATGTCCAGCGCCTCGACGCATAATTGCGCGTGCTCCAGGCTCGCCGGCGAGGACGTGCGATAGGGCATCATCACCGCGAAAACGTTGTCGGGGCCAAGCGCCTCGGCGGCCAGGTAGAGGGCCAGGGCCGAGTCGATGCCGCCGGACAGGCCCAGCACGAGGCGGTTGAAGCCGAACTTGCGTGTCTCGTTACGGATAAACTCGACCAGCAGGCGGCGCGTGAGGTCGGGCGCGATAGCCAGCCGCTCGGCGACCGTGCTGTTAGTGACGGTAGTGGGCATGGGGCACCTCCTTATTTGTCGCGTTCGGCGACGATGCGCGACAGCTCGCGCAGAACCAGGTCGGGCTTTTCATCGCGCACCAGGGGCAGGCTGCGCCGCCGCCAGCGGATGGCATCCGGGTCGACGCGAGCGGTGAGCAGAGCTTCCTCGAAGTGCGGGCCGCGCGCCAGTTCGGTGCCGTCGGGGCCGAACGCGCCGCTGTAGCCGCCGAACGCCACGCCGTCTTCATAGCCGACGCGATTGCAGTGGACCACGTAGGTGGTGAAGAACTCGGCAAACATACGGTGGGCCAGGGTGACGGCATAGGTTGTGTCCAGGTAATCGTCGCCGGGCTTGACGCCGCGGCCCGGTCCCGCCGATACTAGCAGCAACGTCTCGGCGCCGTCCTGCCAGAGCAGGTAGGGCGAGGAGATATGCCAGAAGTCCTCGCAGACCAGCATCCCCATGCGCCCGAAGCGGGTGTCGAAGGCGCGGATTTTGCGGCCCACGCCGACATAGCGCATATCGTCGAACATGCCGTAGGTGGGCAGGTAGACTTTGCGATGCACATGCACCAGGCGGCCCCCGCTATAGTATGCCTGGCTGATGTAGTGGACGTAGCGCTCGTCCTCCTCGATGAAACCGACGACCAGGTCCATATGCCGGTCGGCGGCGGCGCCCGCCAGGCTGAGCAGGGGTAGCGCGTCGCAGCGCATCGCCACGTCGTCCATGAGGTCTTGCAGATAATAGCCGGTCAGGCTGGCTTCAGGGAAGACCAGCAGATCGACCCCCCGCGTGGCGGCCTGCTCGATGTATTCGTGGTGCTTCGCCAGGTTGCGCTCGACATCGCCCAGGGCCGGATTAATCTGCGCCAGGCCGATGGTGTAGGCAACGGCGGGCTCGCCGCTCGGTGACCCCGCCGTATCCGTCCGCTCGAATTCAGATGTGTTGCTCATGCTACCTCCGCTATCTGGCCGCCACTGTGGTTCTGAGGGACGGCAGGCCGGTTTCAAACCGGCCCCTACACCGCGAAATTATTGTGGCTGCCGGGATTGCTTGCGCCGGTCAACCTGTTACCGGGTGTATGCGCGGCCTTTCCAGGTTACGCCCTCGCCGCTGATCAGCCGGCGCAGGCTGTCGAGCAGAATCAGGGTGAAGAGGACGATTCCCACCGGGAAAGTGACGGCCCAACCCACCGGCAACTCCAAAATCTGATCGACCCGGCGCTTCATGGCAAGCAGCGCGGCGATCTGGATGCTGCTAAGCGCAAGATTCTGTCCGGCGGTCCGGTTGCGCAGTGTGGCTTGCAGATAGAAGGCGAAGAGGGCAAAGGGCAAGATGCCGCCGATGACCAGGCTGCCCAGTTGCATGACGCCCATCACCGGTTGCTTGCGCATCGACAGCAGTACATTCTTGCGCCAGCCCTCCCAGACTTCCGCGAAGTTCTGATACATCCGTACCCGCATCAGGTCCTGCCCGTTGGTCAGCCAGAGCCGGTAGCCGCTGCGCTTGACCAGTTTGCCGAACTCCAGGTCCTCGCCGATAGCGTCGCGCACGGTGTCGATGCCGCCGACGACGTCGTAAACCGGGCGGCGCACGAGGATATACTGGCCGTTGGCGATGGCGGTGGGGTTGCGCGGATTGTTGACGAAGATTGGGTGGTAGAACGTCGAGATGCCCAGGAAGACGATGGGCATGATCAGGCGCTCGCCGGGGCCGGCCAGCACCATGCACGGCGCGAAAGTGAACAGATCCACGCCCCGCTCGACCGCGTCGTAGATCGCCGAGGCCAGGGCCACCGGCGCGTGCACGGTATCGGCATCGGTGAACAGCAACCACTCGCCCTGGGCCACGGCGGCGCCCTGGGCCATGGCCCAGGGCTTGCCTTTCCAGCCCTCCGGCAACGGTTGGCCGGAGATCACGCGCAGCCGGGGATCGGCGGCGAACTCGTCCAGGATGCTCGGCGTGCTGTCGGTCGATTGATCGTCCACGACGATGACTTCATAGCGATCCGCCGGGTAGGACTGGCCCAGCAGGCTGGGCAGCAAATTGGGCAGATTGCGCTCTTCATTGCGACATGGCACGATGATCGAGACGAACGGCCACGCGGCCAGGCCGGACGGGGGCGGATCCGCGTCCGGCCCGGCGGCATGTTTGAGGACGGGATGCGGCGGTTGGCGGTACGACATACCCACGTTCACGCCCGCGGCGCCGACCACCAGGGCCGTGTAGCCCACGAGCCAGGGGGTGGGCCGCGTCTCCGTCGATCTATGGCGCTTCAATCAAGATCCTTCCTCCGGACGCGGCGGCATCCCGCGATCCCCGCTTTGAGCGTAGTGCTTCAAGTATTATTGTCACTCTGAGCGGAGCGAAGAGTCTCGTCTCTTTTGGGAACAAGACGAGATGCTTCACGGCGTTCAGTATGACAACGAAATGTGTTCCCGGAACCATTATGCGGTATGATTCCGGCGCCCGTCAAACACGCCTTTAACGCAACAAGATGCCCCCGGCGTAATCCTGCCGCGCGGGCCGGTTTCAAACCGGCCCCTACATTGCACATCACTGCCCGCTGCGCCCGCAATTAGCGGACGACGACCTTGAACTCGATACCGCGCGACATCAGCCCGCAGGGCGGATTCGATTTGAGACACGGCGGATCGCCGGTGAGCAGCACACTGGTGTCCCCCGCCTGCGCCGCTTTGTAGACGGCGCGCCCCGCGCC
>JAICKM010000469.1 GCA_025927935.1 Chloroflexia bacterium
CAACCAGCTTGCCTATGCGCCGAGCATCTCGAACACAGCCATCGTGGGCACCAATGACGGCAACGTGCAATATGGCTTCGGCCTGGGCCGTGGCGCCGCGAACCCGGCGACCTGGGTCAACGTCACTGGCGGCAACACCGTCCTGCCGAACCGCCCGATCCTCGATGTGACCATCGATCCCAGCACCCCGACCACTGCCTATGCATCGGTGGGTGGCTTCAACGCCAACACGCCGGGCACGCCCGGCCACATCTTCCAGGTCGTTTGCAGCGCGACCTGCGCCTCCTTCACCTGGGCCGACAAGACCGGTAACCTGCCCGACATCCCGGCGGACTCGATCATCGCCAACCCGCGCTTCCCGCAGCAGGTCTTCGCGGGCACCGACTTCGGCCTCTACTTCACCAACGACATCACCGTGGCCTCGCCGGTCTGGTATCGCTTCCAGAACGGGCTGCCGAACGTGATGATCTGGGACATGCAGATCGACCGCGGGGCCACGACCCTCTCCGTCTGGACGCGGGGCCGCGGCGCCTATGTCTGGCCGCTGCCGGATGCGCCGGTGAAGGGCAGCCAGGCGATCAGCTTCGCCCCCCTGGCCGACAAGACCTTCGGCGACGCGGACTTCGCCGTGAACGCGACGGCGACCTCTGGCCTGCCGGTTAGCCTCAGCGCCAGCGGGGCCTGCACCGTCTCCGGCAGCACAGTCCATATCACCGGCGCCGGCTCCTGCACCATCACCGCCACCCAGGACGGCGACGAGAACTACTACGCGGCGACCACGGTCGTCCGGACGTTTAACATCGCCCGCCGGACCACTACAACGCTGTTGACCGTGACGCCGTCGAGCGTGCAGTATAGCGACGTGGTCGCCATCAGCGCCGCCGTAAGCCCCAGCAGCGCGGGCGGGCAGACGCTGACGGGCGGCGTGGAGTTCTTCCTGAACAACGTTTCCCTGGGCGTGGTGCCGCTGGATGCGGACGGTAACGCCGCGCTCGACCCGATGCAGATCACGCTGGCCCCGAACAGCACCGGCTATGACGTGCGGGCCGAGTTCACGACCAGCAACGCCAATTTCACCGACAGCAGCAGCCAGACGCGCAAGCTCCCCGTCCTGCAGGAGGATGCGCGGGCTTACTACATCGGCAACATGCTCTTCTGGGGCACCACCACCAGCGCCACCTCGGCGAACGTGTCCCTGGCGGCCACGATCAAGGACATCACCGCGGTGCCCGGCGATCCCGCCTACGACGCCAGCGCCGGCGATGTCCGCAAGGCGACCGTCACCTTCGTCAATCGAGACAGCGCCAACGCGCCCATCGTCGGCTGCGCTAACTTGCCCATCATGCTGGTCAATGGCGCCGACCTGACGACCGGCACGGCGACCTGCGCCACCACGCTGCCGATCAGCAGCAGCGGGGCATCGCAATACAACATCGGCATCGTGGTGAGCGGCTACTACAGTCGCAACGACGCCGCGGACGATGTGGTCATCGATGTCGCGCAGCCCCTGACGACGAACTTCTTCACCGGGGGCGGCTACCTGACCATGAGCAACTCCGCCGGGCTGAAGGCCGGCGACGCGGGGTCGAAGACGAACTTCGGGTTCCACGTCAAATACAACCGGGCGGGGACGAATCTGCAAGGCAACACGAACATCATCGTGCGCAGTGGCGGCCGGGTCTACCAGATCAAGAGCAACTCGCTCTCCTCGATGACGGTGAACCCGGCGACCGGCCAGGCGACGTTCAACGCCAAAGCCAACATCCAGGACATCACCAATCCGCAGAACCCCGTCACGGTCGAAGGCAATGCATCCCTGCAACTGACGATGACCGACCGGGGCGAACCGGGCGCGAACGATACACTGGGCATCACCGTCTGGAATAAGAACGGCGCCCTCTGGTACGCCAGCAACTGGAACGGCACCCGCACCGTGGAGCAAGTCCTGGGCGGCGGAAACCTGGCCGTCCACTAAGCTAAACTGGCTCCCGATCCGGGCAAGCAAGCCCGGATCGGGAGCCGATCACCACTCCCCCATATAGCCGGCCGGGCGATGGACGTGTGATCCATCGCCCGGCTTGGGGTTCCCGGCGGCGGGTCGGCCCGCTATCCTGATTCCGGTTCCCTATACAGCACTCCACGCCCCTTTCTGACCCGGCCACCGCGCCGACTCGCCACTTTGCAAACTGGGATGCACCACCCGCTACTTTTGGTCCGGATCCGGCGTTGGTGGGGATGTGGACCAGACTCGGTGAGCCACGCCGCCTCGCGGCGCGGACCTGGCCCACGAAGACCGCGGGAGAGCTACGAGGCGCCGTAGCCGGAACCTGATGCGGTACCTGCGCTGTGCCCACACTATTAGGCAAAGGAGAAGATGATCATGCGATCCGTTCGTTTGCTGCTCGGGCTTGTGCTATTCGGAACCTTATTCGCCCTGCTCGCTATCGCGGGAGCCGGGAGGGCGGCGGCCCAGGCCACCCAGCCCCCCGATCTGGCGCAGTTTGGCTATCCCACGGTGGCCGCGTCGGTCACGTTCACGCCGGGGCAAGCCGCCACTCTGACGGCAGGAAACCAGCAGGTGGTGCTGCCGGCGGATTTCATCAGTAAGACGGTCACATTCGAGTTGCTCACCGGCGACCCAAGCTTCTTCACGCCGCTGCTGGAGAGCGACGACCAAGGGCGGCCCATCGTGGCAGCCTGGGCGTTCCGTGTGACCGATCCCGCCACCAACCAGCGCGTTGGGCGCTTCGACAAGCCGGTGCAGTGGAGCGTCACCGACGCGCGCATCGGGGCCGGGAGCAGCGTCTATAACACCAGCCCGGCCAACCCACCGGTTGTCACCGAAAACTCCACACCGGGCACGGTCACGGGCACCACGTTCGCGCACCCGTTCGGCGGGGCCGGCGTGGGCTGGCTGGCGCTCGGCCCGACCCCGGCCATCGGCATGCCGCGCACCGGCAGCCCCGACCTGGGCACGGATTGGGGGATGGGGCTGGTCTTGCTCGCCGGTCTCGCGTGTATCATGGCAGGCGTGGTCGCTCGCCGGCAGCGCGTGCGCCGGTAGGTTAAGCAGCCGCGCATACGGCCTAAAGTTGGCATACGATCCCGGCACCGGCAGCGAATCTGCCGGTGCCGTTTCTGCCGGCTTTTGATCTCGGTATCATGCGGCTATAATAGGGGGTAGGCAAGAATAGACAACGCGGCCCGCTTACCTGGAGGGTTCTAAACTATGGCAGACACCAAGCTCCCGGCGGAAACCCGCATCGGGCATGTACACTTGAAGGTGGCCGACCTGGAGCGCGCGATAGGCTTTTATCGCGATCTCCTGGGCTTCGATCTGATCACCAACATGGGCACCGCCGCCTTTCTCTCCGCCGGAGGGTACCATCACCATATTGGATTGAATACCTGGGAAAGTGAGGGCGGCACACCTCCGGCGCCGGGCACCACGGGGCTGTATCACTTTGCCATCAACTATCCGGCGCGGCGCGACCTGGCCGCCGCGCTCAAGCGTCTGCTGGACGGCGGCTGGGGTATTGACGGCGCATCCGATCACGGCACCCACGAGGCGATCTATCTGCACGACCCAGATCACAACGGCATCGAACTGGCCTGGGACCGCACGCCGGACGAGTGGCCGCGCCGCAACAGTGAGCTTGTCTTCAGCCGCAAGCCGCTCGATTTCGCGGGCCTGCTCGGCGAACTGGCGGAACCGGACGCGGCCCGCCATCTGCCGTACCTGGGGCAATACACCTGACGCTGCGTCAGACTATCCGTGGCGGACAAGTGAGTCTGGTGGGCGGCGGGCCGGTTTCAAACTGGCCCCTACACCGCAAAACCAGCGGGCCAGGTCAGGGGAAAATCAGCCGGGCATGGCGAGGAGCAAGCTCTCCAGGGCCAGCCGTGGGCTGACGTTCTGCTCGAGTTGCTCCTGGGTGGCGGTGACGGCGCTGAGGAAGGCACCGATTTGGCGCGGGGTAAAGGGCGCGGCGCTCTGTTCCAGCGCCGCGCCCCGGTCGGTGTTCTGCACCAGGTCCAGGCAGCCCACCCGCACAACAAGCATGTCACGCCACCAGATGGCGAGTTGGATCATCATGTCGAGTACGCTCTGCCGGTCGGACGAGAAACGCCCGGCCCATTCAGCGGCGAAGGCGAAGCGGGCCGGCAAATCGGCGGCGGGCAGGCGGGCCAGCGCATCCAGCAACTCGGCGCGCTCGGTCAGCCGGTCGGGGTGAGCGGCGGTCTCGAACGCCCAGCCCAGTCGCCCCCCAGAGATGGCCGCCAGCAGCGTGGCCTGGTCCTCCGCGATGCCTTGCGCGCGCAACGCCGCCGCCACATCCGCGCGGCTCAACGGGCGGAGCGGGATGGCCTGCACACGGGACAGGATCGTCTGCGGCATGCTGCCGGGATCGGCGGCGAGCAGCAGGATCACCGCGTAGGGCGGCGGCTCCTCCAGGGTTTTCAACAGCGCGTTGGCGGCGGGCAAGCTGAGGGTATCGGCGTCCTCGACCACGGCCACCCGCCAGCGGCTCTCATAAGGCCGCAGGCTCAGGCTGCTTTGCAGAGCGCGGATGGTGGCGATGGACAGCTCTTTGTTGACCCGGCCTTGCTGCTCCGGATCGGCGGCTTGGCGGGCCAGGTTGTACCAGTCCACGTCGGGATAAGTGCCGCGGGCGATGAGCCGGCAGGGGCGGCAGCGGCCGCACGGCACATCGGGCGCGCGCTGCGCATCTCCGTCCAGGGCATCGGGCGCGCCCTGGCAGTTCAGAGCCTGCGCGAAGAGGCGGGCCAGCGTCGCCTTACCCACCTGCGGCGGGCCGATCAGCAAATAGGCGTGCGCGAGATGCCCGCCGGCCAGCGCGCGGCGTAGCTGGGCCACCGCCGCCTGGTGGCCGGCGACCGGCCACGATTCTACCGCGGTCCCGGTCACGCTCAGGAGTCCCTCAAGTGCTGAGTTGTCACTCTGAGCGCAGCGAAGAGTCTCGTCTTTGCCCGAACGAGACGAGACTCTTCGCTGCGCTCAGAGTGACAATGGAAGCTTGACATACCGCTCAGGAGTCCTTCCGCGACCCGATTTCTTTGGTGCCGTTCTTCGTGGCCGCATTGGCCGGGGGCGCGACAGAGCGCCGCGCCGCGCCCTTGCCCGCCGGATTCGCGGCGGCAGCGCGGGCGGCGCGGATCTCGCGCACGCGCTCTTGCTCGGCACGCGCCTCGGGGCTGAGCTTGCGCGCGGGTGCCTTCGCGGCGGGCGGCGCCGGAGTCGCGCTCAGGCCCATCAGACCGCGGACCCCGGCGTTCACCCGGTTCCGATCCTCGGAAGTGAGTTGATTGGCCCGCATATCCTCGTCAAAATATTGGCCCAGGTTGAGGAAGCTGCGCAACTCGTTCAGGTGCAGCACCTCGTAGGTGGACTCCTCGATGTCGAGGATCGTGCCCGGCTGGCGGAACACGACGAGACCCCAGACCGGGATGGGCCGGGCAAATCCCTGGGTGTCCAACCAGGTCTTCAACGCGGCGATCTTGGTATCCAGCGCCGCACTGGGGTTGCCCAGGCCCGGCTCGCCCATGCGCGCCAGCCGCTCGATAATCGGCAGGCGCTGGCTCCAGCGGTCCTTGCCGTTCATCTGCCGGCACTGCACCGGATAGCGGCCTTTCTCATCCTCGGTCAGCCCGCGCATCTCGATCACAAACAGACCCTCGCCCGAGAGCAGCAGGTAATCGATGACGGTGCCCCCGACGGGGACAAAGGCATAAAGCTGCTGGCGGGGCGTCGGGCG